>CAYFJD010000018.1:0-12348 GCA_964343285.1 uncultured Nitrososphaerales archaeon | reverse complement strand
GTGGATATCACGCCGAGCGTCCTGGGCCAGTAGCCCTCCTTCTCGACCTTCACCAGGTACTTGTGGTTCCACTCGAGGTTCCTCAGCCAGAAATCGCCGAACTCGTCGCTCTTGACCTCGAACTTCTCCCCCGTGACCACGTCCGTGGCGGTCACGGTCGCGCCCTCGACCACCTCCCTCACCGCCGGATCCACCAGCGTGCCGGCTATGTACGGCTTCGGCAGGTTGACGTAGAGCACGCGCGGCTTGACGTCCGCCTCGGGGTGGAGCGGCTCCGCCTTCTTCAGGAGCTCCTGTATCTCGGGGTCGTCCTCGTCGCCGAACTTTATCGCCTCGGTCGGGCACGCGTCCGCGCACCTCGGCTCCTTCCACCCGTTCTCTAGGAGGTGCTCGCACCACGTGCACTTCTGGGCTATCTTCAGCTCCTCGTTGAAGTATATGGCGCCGTAGGGGCATGCCTTCTGGCAGAGGGGTTCGTAGCCGAACTCCGCGCAGCCGTTGCACCTGGACGGATCGATTATAACCGCGCCGTCCTCCTTCTTGTAGATGGCGTTCTGGGGACAGACCCTCATGCAGGGCGCGTTATCGCAGTGCGCGCACAGGGTCGGGTAATAGCTCATCCTGGTGAAGGATCCGCTGCCCCTCTCCATCTCGTTGACCTTTATCCAGAACTGACCTATCTCGGGCTGGGGCTTGGAGTAGGGCGGCCACTCGTTCCCCACGTGCTCGTCCTTGCAGGCGAGCTGGCAGAGATAACATCCCGTGCACTCCGCGACGTTTATTATCATTACCTTCGACATGGCCTCACCTCCTCACCTCGCCGTCTATGACCCACGATTCGTAGCCTGGGCCGTAGGCCGGGTTCATCTTCTCGGTCCTCTTGAAGGCCTCCGGGTACTTCCTCTTCAGCTCCTCTATGTCCACCTTCTCGACCTCCACCAAGTAGCCGCTGACCGGCATCTCGGGCACTATCACCGGTCCCGGCTGGTACTTATCGTACACCCACTTGGTCGACGGCGCGATCAGGTCGATGGCCCCTCCCCTGTCTATCCTGTCCTCCAGGGATATCGGGTCGAACTTCGCCCCGTGATCTATGTACACGACGCCCTCCCTTATCCTCTCCGTGACGTACGCCGCCGCGATGACCGATCCGTTGTCGTTGTAGACCCTGACGATGTCCCCGTGCTTTATCCCCCTCTTCTCGGCGTCCCTCGGGTTTATCCAGAGGGGCTCGTAGTAGTAGCCGTCCGGGCCCCTTATCTTGGCAGTCGGTATCTCCCTTATCCATGGCATGTCGTCGCCCTGCGCGTGGTGCCTCCAGTGCGGGTGGTTGGACATCACCTGTAGAGGATACTTCTTCGCCTTCGGCGACGTGGGCAGCTCCTCGTGGTCCACCCACTTGGCGAGGGGCGGCCTCAGCTTGTCGTCCGGGAAGTAGTCCTTGAGCCACCCGGAGACGAACTCCATCTTCCCGCTCTTGGTGTTCAGGCCCCTCCCCTCAGGCAACTCATAATACCACCTGAGGCCCGACTTCACTGGGGCACCCGGTATCATCTCCACGGTGTTCCTTATCTTCTCCCACTCCTCCGGGGTGGGGGCGTCGTAGATCACGATCTTCCTCTTCGTCTTGAACTCCTCCCAGGATATCCCGTACTTGGTGTAGGCCAGCGTCTTCTCGTACATGACCCTGAGGAACTTCTCGGGCTCGGGGAACCACTCCTCCGTCGGCCAATTGAACCCTGGCCTGACCTTGCCCACCCCCAACCTGTCGGCCACCATCTTGTGTATCTCGTAGTCGCTCTTGGACTCCCCGACCGGCTCGACGACCCTGTCCTGGTAGTATATAGCTATCATGTCCGCCCACCTAGCGCTCACGAGGTCATCGTGTTCGAAGACGGTCTGCGCCGGGAGCACCAAGTCTGAGAAGTAGGCGTCGTTCTCGAGCCACGGGTGTATGGTCACTATGAACTCCACGGTGGGGCTCCTGAACGCCTCGGCCCACCTCCAGGCGTCGTTCCAGCAGGTGAGGGCGCTGGAGTTCTCGTTCCATATCATGCGGATGCCCGGGTGGTCGTCCGTCGGCGGGAACCTGTACTTGTTGAACTGGTCCTGCGTCGGCGCTATTATGGAGCCGGACCCGTACCACTCGACGGGCGGATTCAATATTGCATCTGGGACGAGGGTCTTGATGAGCGGTATCGCTCCCTTGGGCGGCGGGTAGATGGGCTCGCCCGGCACCAGCTCGTACGAGTACGACATGACCGGGTTCACAGGCGCGCCGTCCTTCACGACCTCGGGGTAGCTGGGCAACGTGCCTAGCACCTGGTTCCCGGTCAGGGTGAAGGCCGGGAGCTGGAACCTGGCGAACTGCCTGCCGGGAGCTCCGAGGCCCTGCATCATCATCACGTAGGCCTCGGCCCTGGCCGGCAGATGCGAGAGTATGCCCCTTATCTTCGGCCCTCCGTAGTGTATGGCCAGGGTGGTCCTCTTCTTAGCCCACGCCCTCGCCAAGGCCTTTATCGTCTCCACGGGCACGCCGGTTATCCTCTCGGCCCACTCGGGGGTCTTCGGAATTCCGTCCTCCTCGCCCAGCACGTACCTCTTGAACTCCTCGAACCCGACCGTGTGCGTCTCTATGAACTTCTTGTCGTACGTGCCCCACTGTATCCAGAGGTACGCTATGGCGAAGTAAAGCGCCGCGTCCGTGTTGGGCCTTATCGGTATCCATTTGTCGGCGAAGACCGCGTTCGTGTAGTTGAGGTCGGGCGATATCGCCACGACCTTTATCCCGGCCTGCTTTATCCAGCGCATGAAGTGCGTGCCCAGGTAGTTGTTCCATGAATCGGTCGTGGTCAGCGGGTCCGCGCCCGTCATCACTATCATCTCGGCGTTCTCGAAGACGTCGTCCCACACGGCGTCGTTGGGGGGCCTGCCTATGGGCTTGTCGAAGCCCCAGACGTGCTTCGCGCCCCAGTAATAGCCCTCCCAGCTATCAGGGTTCCTGTTCTGGTGTATCCAGCCTGTGCCTAGGGCGTTGAAGAGGTGGTGGCCCCAGAAGTGCACGCTGTGGAGGAAGCCGGACTGCCCGTGGCCGTCCGCCTGAACCAGGACGACGCTGGTGTCCCCGTACACCTTCTTTATCCTCTCTATCTCGCTCACTATGATGTTTATCGCCTCATCCCACGATATCCTCACGAACTTGCTCTTGCCCCTGTTCTGCGTGTTCCTGGCCTCGGGGCTCCAGTCAACCCTCTTCAGCGGATATCTGACCCTGGTCGGGGAGAAGACCCTCTGCCTCCATGCGAAGGAGACGGGGTAGCTGGGCGCCTTCCGCGGCCTCTCGAAGGTCCCCCTGCTGGTGGTCTTTATCTTCCAGCGCCTTACGTTCTCGGGTATATAAAACGGCACCTGCCTGATTATCTTGTTGTCCTTCGAGTACACGACAAGCGGGAACTCCGCGAGCACCGAGTGGCCGTTGAGGGAGACCGAGACGTAGCTCACCTTGATGCCCTGGTTGCGAAGTTGCTGGGCCTCCTCAGGCGTGAGCCTCCTGAGGAGCTGCGATCCGGGACTGGGGGGGTTGGAGCCGCCGTAGACAGCGCTGACTGCCTCCGCGTAGCCAGCAACCATTTCGCTCCCCTCACGAGGAAGGATATAAAATATATTTTTCGGTTCGCGGATCGGGATCAATATATAACGAATTACGAGGTGATATCTAGAATGAATAATATATGTTCTTTATTTATATTCGGGGTTCCGCGCCCTCCCCGAACGGCACGCTTAAAAGGACACCGTCCCAAGGCGCAACGTGGTGGATTTCAGGACGGTCAACGAGGGACGTCGTTATCTCTATGATCTGCTCTCGAGGTTGTACGAGAGGGAGGTGGACGAGGGGCTCCTGGACGAGCTGACGTCCGCCGCGGAAAGCGGGGACCTGGCCAGGCGCTTCGAGCAGCTCGCCAACCTGGACGAGCGCGTGGGCAGGGGGATCGACCTCCTGATCGGGTACCTCAGATCCGCGGCCGGCCGCCCAAAGAAGGAGGTGCTGCTGGAGCTGGCCGCGGAGTACGCCAGCCTCTTCCTGAGCGTGAAGGGAAAGCCGCCGCACCCATCGGAATCCGTGTACAGGTCGGCCAGCCATCTAATGTACCAGGAGCAGAGGGATGAGGTCCTGGAGTTGTACAGGGAGATGGGCGTGGATAAGGTCAAGGAGTTCAGGGAGCCGGAGGACCACATAGCGGTGGAGCTGAGCTTCTTGTCGTATCTTATAGGGAGGTCCCTCGAGGAGTGGGAGAGGGGGAATTTGGGGGAGGCGAGGAGGTTCCTCGAGGTCCAGAGAAAGTTCCTCGAGGAGCACCTGCTGAAGTGGGTTCACCAATTCGTGGAGGACATAATCTCGAGCGCGGAGGTGGACTTCTACAAGGGGGTCGCGTACCTGACGGACGGCTTCCTAGAGATGGACTGGTCCTCGATGGATCAGCTCGTGTCCCTCCTGGCGTTGGACGCCGCCGGATCAGGGCGGTCGGGCGCGCGATAGGCGGCTCGACGCGGCTTCGAGTGGGCGCACCAATATCTAGGCGCGGACCGACGTCCACATCGGTCGGGGCGGACGTCCCGCGCGCAGGGGCCGGTCGGCGACCGCGGAGACGGCGTGCCCGGCCTCATCTTGTACCCCCAGCATCACGACAACGCTTAGATATGGGAACGGCGCTCGCGCGCCCGTGATCCTGGAGGAGATCCTGAGGGAGCTGGAGAAGGTCGGCGGCGGCAGGGTGGAGGAGGCGGTGGTGGGGCTGGGCTACACGATCGTGGTCATGGACGACGGGAGCGCCGGGATCTCCCACACGCCGACAGAGGACGCCGCGCATGAGTGCGAGAACAACCCGCTGGCGGGGAGCGTCGTGGGGATGAGGTGGAGGGACGCGGCTGAGCTGGCCCTGGGCGATCATCCGATACTCTCGGCCCTCGGGGTCGCCGCCCTGAACGCGGCGGCGTCGAAGCTGGCCGAGGGCTATCCGAGGGGCGACCTCATGGATCACTTGGCCGTGGCGCGCGGCGAGAGGGCGTGCGTGGTGGGGTACATACCTTCCGTGGTGAGGAGGATGAGGGAGATGGGGGCGGACGTTAAGGTGATGGACTTCAGGCCCATCGAGGATCCAGGCTATAGGCCATGGTGGGCCTCCGAGATACTTCTGAGGGACTGCGACGTAGTTGTCCTGAGCGGGGCGACGCTCGTCAACAAGACCATGGACAGGCTCCTCGAGCTCTCGCGCGGGGCCCGGGCGAGGGCGGTGGTCGGACCCAGCACCGTCATAGCCCCGGGCGCGTTCAGGGCCTTCGGCGTCGACGTGCTGGCGGGCACGAGGCTCCGGGATCCCCGGAAGGCCCTCAGGATAATAGCCGAGGGAGGGGGCACGAAGACGATGTACGCGAGCGGCGCGGCCGAGAAGGTCGTCGCGGTACTGAAGTAGGACGGGGGGACCAGTCCGGCCACTCGTCCGCGCGCTCCAGCCACCACCGCGGCACGCGCGGCGATAGTACTGAGTCCCAGTGATCGTACGGCTTCACGTCCAGCACGGGGGATCCGGGGACGGCGTCCAGCCCCCTGACGACCAGCGTCCCCGAGGACGTATCGACGGATTGGAGCGCGACGACGGAGAGGCCTATCGGGTTGGGGCGATCGGGGCTCCTGGTGGCGAAGACGCCCAGCGGCCTGGGAGCCCAGCGGGGCTGTGACCTCAGGCTGCCGCTCCAGGACCTCGCGTGGATGTAGTAAATTATGAACGCGTGGCTGTAGCCGTCCAGATCCTCCAGCCCGCCGGCGTACTCCTCGAACACCCTGACCACGGAGGTCCTGGACCACCTGGGCCCTGCGCCAGCGGACTCGACGCACCCTATGGCGACCATCCGTATATCGGCCCCGCCGGCGCAACCCCGGCTCAAACGTCGATCACCAGCCCGCTCCTGAGCTCACAGTACCTATCGGGATACGCCGAGCGCAGATATTCCTTCGCAGCGTCCCCGCTGCAGTGCCCGGGACATATGAGCGCGGAGCCCGATATCTCGACGAGCCTGTCCAGGACGGCGCGAGGAGGCGCGTGGAACCCGCCCATCACGAAGGTGAGCGTGCCGCCGAGGTCCCGGAGAGCCCTGGCCGCCAGGGCGTCCACCCCCGGGTGACTGCACCCGACCAGCAGGGCACGCGCCCCGGCGGGGCCGAGGGCGAGCGCCATCTCCTGCAGGTGGCCGGCCCGCAGGGGGCCCACCGCGTGGGCCCCCGGGGCCAGCTCCCTCGTGGACTCCACGACCACTGGCCTCAGCCCCGCCGACTCGAGCCTGTCCGCGGGCCCGGGAGGCACGTAGACGGGCAGCCCCTTCCTGAAGAGCCCCCCGCCCAGGAACCCACCGACGTGGTCCAGGTGGTGGTGGCTGACGACCGCGAAGTCCAGCGAGCCCAGGTCGATGCCCAGCCTCCCCGCGTTGAACTCCAGCACGGCGGGATCGCTGCCGGCGTCGAAGAGGGCGCGCCAGCCCCCTGAGTCCACGTAGATGCTCAGCCCCCAGTCCGGCCTGAGGCCCGGCCCGGGCTCGTTGTCCACCAAGACGACGAGCCTCATATCGGTCGTGGGCATCCGGGCAGATCCCGATTATATTCGCTGGGGTCGCCGGCCTTCGTCGGCCGAGCCCATCCTCCTGAGCAGGAGGTCCCCCTCCCTGCTCAGCGCGTAGTACCTGTGGTGGACCCTCGTCTCCGGCTTCGGCTTGGCCTTCCGGTCGCCGCGCTTCACCACGCGGTCCCTCGACACCTCCATGAGCCCCATGCCGACCAGGCGCTCCAGCTCGGCCTCCACCTGCTCGAGGGGCCTGCCGACCAGCCTCGCGTACGTCAGCGCGTGGTCCACCCCTATCCTGCGGGCGACGCGCAGGAGCGCGAGCGCCAGGTCATCCCCTTCCAGCGCCCGCGCGTATCCCTCGGCCAGCGCGCGCTCGTCCAGCGAGCGCAGGAGCGCGTCGCCCTTCCAGCTAAGCCTGTAGTAGGTGTGGTGCTTGTGCACCTCGTCCGCCAGCTTCATCTTGGCGTCCGATCTCTTGACCGAGGAACCCGGAACGCGCTCGACCAGGCCCATGGACTCCAACGACTCGAGCGTCGACACCGCCGCCTCCAGCGGCATGTGGAGCGCGGCTGCCACCGAGCGGCCGAAGTCTGCGCGCGCCCTCTTCAGGTGCATGAGGACCCTGAGGGCGCCGGGGATCAGCAGGACGCGCGGTAGGATGGACCGAAGGTCCTCCCGGCCGTCGGCCATTCACCGCCCACCGCGCGAGAAGAACCCGAGTATCCCGCCGCGGGGACGCGACCTGTGGACGAGCTCGGCCTCCAGGCCCTGGAGGAACTCCGAGGCGAATGCGGGGAAGTCCGAGAAGCACGCCCTGATGGAACAGGTCATCGTGCCCGAGGCGCCCGAGGGAGGGATGCAGATGGGCTTGCCGCACCCCAGCGCCGCTCCCGCGGACGATATCGCGGACGACAGAAGGGACGCCCTCCCCTCGTCCCCGCGGCCGCGGAGCCCCCTTATCTCCACGATGACGTTCCTGCAGCTGCGGTCCGGATCGTCGGGGGAGGGCTCCCTGGATCCCTCGTGGACCCTGACGATCACCGTCCTCCCTTGGACGTCGAGGATCGCCTCCGGATCCACCCCTCAAGATACCGCCGAGTCCCTTAAGAGAATTACCTATGGAGCTTCACTGCGGGGACTTGGACCTCGCGGGCCTGCGCAGGAACTTCCTCAGGACCATCGGGAGTATGCCGCCGTGCTCGTAGTACTCGACCTCGACCTCGTTGTCGAGCCTCGCCAACACGTTGAACGTGACCTCGGAGCCGTCCTCCCTCCTGGCCCTGACCCTCAGGACCTTCCTCGGCTTCAACCCCTCGCTTATCCCCTCTATATCGTAGACCTCCCTCCCGGTCAGCCCGAGGCTCCTCCAGCCCTGTCCCTCCATGAACTGGAGGGGCAATATGCCCATGCCGACCAGGTTGCTCCTGTGTATCCTCTCGAAGCTCTCGGCGATGACCGCCTTGACGCCCAGCAGGTAAGGTCCCTTGGCAGCCCAGTCGCGCGAGCTGCCCGCGCCGTACTGCTTGCCGCCGATCACTATCACGGGCACCCCCTCCTGCTTGTACTTCATCGCCGCGTCGTACACGCTCATGAGCTGGCCGTCCGGCAGGTGCAAGGTCCACCAGCCCTCCCTATCGGGCACCAGGAAGTTCTTCAGCCTGACGTTCGCGAAAGTCCCGCGCATCATTACCTCGTGGTTCCCCCTCCTGGAGCCGTAGGTGTTGAAGTCCTCCGGCTTCACGCCGTGCTCGATCAGGTAGCGGCCGGCCGGGCTGTCCGGGGGTATGGAGCCGGCCGGCGATATGTGGTCGGTCGTCACCCTGTCGCCCAGCAGGACGAGCACGCGCGCTCCCCTTATGTCCTTCGGCTTCTCCGGCTCCAGCGGCACGCCCTCGAAGAAGGGCGGGCGCTTCAGGTATGTGGAGTTGGGATCCCACTGGTAGATAGTGGACTGGGGGGCTGGGAGGCTCTCCCAGTCCTCCTCGCCCTCGAACACGTGTGAGTAGTTCTCCCTGAAGTCCTTCGGGTCCAGGACGCGCTCGACCACCTCCCTGATCTCCTGCGTCGAGGGCCATATGTCCCTCAGGTAGACCGGCCTCCCGTTCGGGTCCTCGCCCAGGGGCTCGCTGCTGAAGTCTATATCTATCCTGCCCGCGAGGGCGTACGCCACGACGAGCGGCGGCGACGCCAGGAAGCTGCCGCGGGTGAGCGGGTGGATCCTGCCCTCGAAGTTCCTGTTGCCGCTCAGCACGCTCACGGCGTACAGGTTGTTCGCCCTTATCGCCTCCTCGACCTCCTTTATCAGCGGCCCGCTGTTCCCTATGCAGACCGTGCAGCCGAAGCCCGTCAGGTGGAACCTGAGCGCCTCCAGGTAGGGCATCAGGCCGGCCTTCCTCAGGTACTCGATCACAACCCTGCTCCCCGGCGCGAAGCTGGTCTTTACCCAGGGCTTGACCGTGAGGCCCCTCTCCACGGCCTTCTTGGCCAGGAGAGCCGCGCCCACCATCAGATACGGGTTGGAGGTGTTCGTGCAACTGGTTATCGCGGCCAGCGCCACGAAGCCGTGGCCCAGCTCGTACCTCGCGCCGTCGATGACCACCGGAACGCGCAGATCGGCGCCCGACGGCTGCTTGAGGGACTCCAGGTACTTCCTCAGGATCTCGTAGAACTTGGACTTCACGGCGCCGAGCGGTATCCTGTCCTCCGGGTTCGCCGGCCCGGCTATCGACGGCTCGACCTTCGATAGGTCTATCTCTACGACCCTCGAGTACTCGGGATCCGGCGCCCCGGGCTCGCGGAAGAGCCCCACGCGCTTCGCGTACTCCTCCACGAACTTCACGTGTTTCTCGCTCTTCCCGGTCAGCCTCAGGTAGGACAGGGTGACAGAGTCTATCGGGAAGAAACCGGTGGTGGCGCCGTACTCGGGAGCCATGTTGGCCACGGTCGCCCGGTCGGGGCCGCTGAGCTTCTCCACCCCTGGGCCGAAGAACTCCACTATCTTCCCGACTACGTCGCTCTTCCTGAGGATCTCGGTCACGGTGAGCACGAGGTCGGTGGCGGTCGCCCCCTCCGGGAGCTCCCCGACCAGCTTGACGCCCACGACCTCCGGTATCGATATGTAGTAGGGCTGGCCCAGCATCGCCGCCTCCGCCTCTATGCCGCCCACGCCCCACGCGAGCACCCCTATCCCCGCGGCCATCGTCGTGTGCGAGTCCGTCCCTATCACCGTGTCCGGGAACGCCGCGAGGCCCTTCCCGTGCCTCCTCAGGTGGACCACCTGCGACAGGTACTCGATGTTGACCTGGTGGATTATCCCCCTGCCGGGGGGCACGACGCGGAAGTTCCTGAGGGATCCCTGAGCCCAGCGCAGGAACGCGTACCTCTCCCTGTTCCTCTCCATCTCGAGCCTCATGTTCTGGACTATGGCGTCTGCGGTCCCGAAGTAGTCCACCTGAACGGAATGGTCTATAACGAGGTCCACCGGCACGATCGGGTTGGCGAGCGCGGGGTTTCCGCCCATGTCGCGGAGCGCCTCCCTCATGGCCGCCACGTCCGCTATCGCCGGTACCCCCGTGAAATCCTGCAGCACGACCCTCGATGGCATGTACGGTATCTCCCTGCCCAC
Organism: uncultured Nitrososphaerales archaeon; assembly: GCA_964343285.1. Lineage (GTDB taxonomy): Archaea > Thermoproteota > Nitrososphaeria > Conexivisphaerales > Conexivisphaeraceae > Conexivisphaera. The sequence goes on along the minus strand of CAYFJD010000018.1, from coordinate 2,109 downwards.
GTTGTCCTTCCACCTGGCGACCGCCTCGGCGTCCTCCGCCTTCACGACGTAGCCGTCGTAGTTCCTCAACATGTTCTCCAGGAGGACCCTTATCGCGTAGGGGAGCTTCGAGACGTCGTAGCCCTGTTCGGCGAGCTTCCTCAGGTTCCAGACGTTAGCCCTACCCCTATAAGTCTCCACCTGCTCCACCGTGGCGGTGGGATCCAGGGGCATCGCGCTGGGGGTGCACCCGGCCCATATTAATTCATCTCCCCGCCCCATGGGCGTTGGGCCCCTACGTCCGGCTCCGCCGCGCCGGGATGCCCGGACCCCTCCAAAGGGATATTAGAACGCGGACGCCCCCACCGCGCCGTGGGCTCCGCGAGGGCGCTGGTCGTCACGCACGACCTATTCGACGAGCTGGAGGCTTTCTACTCCATTTACCGCCTCATGGAGATGGGCCTGGAGGTGAGGGTGGCCAGCACGGAGATCAAGGACCTGAGGGGCAAGAACTGGGGGGCCGCGCTGAGGCCTGAGCTAACGGTCTCAGACGCGCTGAAGGAGCGCTGGGACGTGGTGGTTTTCCCGGGCGGATATGCCCCCGACAGGCTCAGGAGGTACGACGAGGTGAAGGAGCTGGCCAGGAGGACCCTGGAGGAGGGAGGAGTCGTCATCTCCATATGCCACGCGGCGTGGATAGTGATCAGCGCGGGCCTCGCGCGCGGGAGGAGGCTGACGGGCTCCAGGGGGGTATGGGACGACATAAGGAACGCGGGGGGGATCGTGGTGGACGAGCCCTACGTCGAGGACGGAAATGTGATATCGACCAGGTCATATAGGGACTTCCCGCTGTTCTGGCCGAGGCTGGAGGAAAGGCTGAGGGAGCTGGGAATACTGGGAAAATAGCTCACTCGCTCGACGCGGACGCCCTGCCCTTCAGCGCGGCCCTGGCGGCGGCCAACCTCGCCACCATGACCCTGTACGGCGACGCGCTGACGTAGTCCAGGCCGGCCGAGTGGAAGAACTCTATGGACGCCGGGTCTCCCCCGTGCTCGCCGCACACTCCGACCTCAAGGTACGGGTTGGACGCCTTGCCGTCGGCAGTGGCCATGGCCACCAGCTTGCCCACGCCGGCCACGTCGAGCGTCTGGAACGGGTTCTCCGCCAGGACGCCGAGCTCCAAGTACTTCGGCAGGAACTTGTTCTCCACGTCGTCCCTGCTGAAGCTCAGGGTCGCCTGGGTCAGGTCGTTCGTCCCGAAGCTGAAGAACGCGACCTCCTTCGCGATTTCCGAGGCCGTCAGGGCGGCCCTCACGGTCTCGACCATCGTGCCGACCATGACCTCGGCCCTCAAGTCCCCCTTCGACAGCACGTAGACGGAGTTCCTGGCGGGCGAGCGCTCCAGCCTGTACCCCCTCTCGGCCGCCGCCTCCGACATCGCCGGCTCTATGGAGTTCGCCTTCACGTACCTTATCTCGGAGACGTCCATGACCTGGGGTATCATTATCTCGACCTTCGGGTTCCTGCCCTCCTCCAGGAGGTCCAGGGTCGCCTCCATTATCGCCCTCGTCAGGTAGTAGTAGAACTCGGGGTCCGTGACCCCCACCCTGACGCCCCTGTGGCCCATCATCGGGTTGTGCTCGGACAGCGCTACCACCCTGGAGTACAGGTGCTCGAGCTCCTTCAGCTTCGCCTCGTATTGCTTTATGGCGTCCGGGGAAAGGGAGCGGGCCAGCTCGGAGTCCTTCAAGGCCAGGTAAACCGCCTTCGCCTCGTAGAGCTGCGAGAGCACCTCCACGGGCGACGGGAGGAACTCGTGCAACGGGGGGTCTATGAGCCTTATGACCACGGGCAGCCCGTCCATCACCTCCAGGATCTCCTTGAAGTCGGGCCTTATCATCTCGGCCAGCTTGCGCAGGAGCTCGCGCCTCTCCTCCTGTCCCTCCGACAGTATGACCTTCCTGAGGACCTCGAGGCGCTCCGGCTTCCGGAACATCCTCTCTATCCTGAGGAGCCCTATGCCCTCCGCCCCGAACTTCCTCGCCATCTTGGCGTCCTCCGGCACGTCCGCGTTAGCCCTCACGCCCAGCCTCCGGAACTCGTCAGCCCACGAGAGAAGTTCCTCGAGCT
>CAYFJD010000017.1:0-12553 GCA_964343285.1 uncultured Nitrososphaerales archaeon | reverse complement strand
CCCTCATTTCGATGTCGGAAGGATAAGGACCCCAGCACCCGCTGGGGTCGGCCATTTCAGCGAGGGGATCCGCGACGGACCGGCATGCCGCCTTCATCCCAGCTTCGCATTTATCCGTTGTTCGAACAACTGTCGATAGGATCGGGCCGGGGCGCGGGCGGCGTCGTCGATTCCCTCCAGCACCCCATGACGGTCGCTACCGATAGCCTTCGATTCGACGCCGTCGGATAGGATCAATCATGGGCGAAACGAGGTCCCGGCCTTCGAGATCCCTCAGGGATTCTCCCCGCGCTGCCCGGCCTCCTCCTTACTCCTCCAGGAGCGGGGGTAGACGCCGGGGGGCATGATGACCCTCAGCGGCTTAAATGCAACCCCCTTCTTGCTGGACTCTACGTCCTCGTATCCCATCTCGGCGGACGCCAAGGCCACCAGTTCGCCCTTGTGCGTGAATATCGCCACGATCTCGCCCTTCTTTATGTCCGGATTCATGCGAGCGATCCCTGGCACGGCGAGGTAGGCGCCGTGGGCTATGGCGTCCACCGCCGTGTCCTTCGCGACCACCGGCTTCAGGTGGGTCATCCCGGCCTCTATGGGCAAAATCATCCTCCTGAGCTCGGACTCGTCGCCGTTTTCCCTCCATAGCCTCGCCGCGTGGGCCAGCTCGTGGAGCCTGACCATGTGCTCGGACTCCCTGAGGTCGCACACCCTCGTCCTCCTGAGCTCCACCATCGTGGCCCCGGGCCCGAGAACCTCCCCCATGTCGTAGATCAGCTTCCTGACGTACGTGCCGGACTGGACGAGCGACCTGAGGAGCACCAGGTTTCCCTTCCTCTCGACTATCTCCAGCTCGTACACGTTCCGGATCCTGCGCACCCTCTTCACGCGGGACCTGACCGGCGGGCGCTGGTAGATGGGACCGGTGAACTCCGCCACCACGGCCCTCAGCTGCTCGTCCGGGACCGGGTCGTGCAGCCTCATCACGGAATAATATTCCTTTGGACCCAGGAGGAGGGCCTGTATGACCTTCGTGGCCCGCCCCGTGGCCACCGGGAGCATCCCCGTCGCCAGCGGATCCAGCGTGCCGCTGTGGCCGGCCCTGTCCACGCCGAGTATCTGTTTGACCCAAGCCGTTACCTGGTGGCTAGTCTGGCCGGCCGGCTTGTCCACGACCACCAGCCCGTAGTCCAGCAACTCCTTCATGGACCTCTCCTCGGGGGCACGCCCGTACGCCCCCTCGGATTCCTCGCTGACCACCACGGTTGACTGAAGGAGCCACTCCCTCACGCTGGACCATCGGGCCATAGCCCGCGAGGGCCGCCGGCTCCTAAAAGGTTTCCCCCGCGGACCTCCAGAAAGCCCTAGCGTAGAGCACCACGAGCTCCGCGACGTCAGAGGGGGGCACGCGCTCGGTGTCTATTATCAGGTGGAAGACGGAGGCGTCGGGCGCTAGCTCGTAGCCGTAGAGCGTCCTGTAGAGCTCGGCGTTCTCGCGGTCGCGGAACTCTATGACGCGCAGGGCGTCCTCCAAGGAAATGCCGTCCCTCCTGGCCATCCTGGCGGCGCGCGCCGCGGGCGACGCGCCCAACCAAACCTTGACGACCTCCGGCCCCAGGAGCCACGGCATGGAGTAGCTGGTCGCGACGTACCCGCCGGACATTATCAGATCCTTGAGCCGGCGATCCACCTCCCTGTCGAACTCGAGATTCCCTTTCCTCTCCATGAGGAACTTCCTACCCTCCTCGGAGTCCCACCAACCGTCCCCCTCGGGCCTGTACCCCCTCTCGCGCGCCATCTCCCTCAATATGTCCCCGCCGGCCACGTACCTCAGGCCGAGCCTCGACGCGACCTCGCGCGCCACGGTCGTCTTGCCGGAGGCGGGCATCCCGGCTATGACTATGCTCCTCACGCACTTCATGGCCTACACCTGGAGCCCGAAGATCCTGGTCACTATCACGCTGAAGGCCACGGAGGTGAATATGTACCAGGTGACCATGTTCATCGCGTAGCCTGGGCCCATCGGCGTGGTGGCCGCTATTATTATCAGGTTGAACCGATAGGGGGAGATGGCGACGGCGCTCTGCCCCATGAACCACGCCAGGATGTAATATAATATGATGAACGGTATCAGGTAGTAGAGGCTGATCTTCATCCTGTCCAGCTGGAGCTTCAGCATCTGTTCCTCGATCGGCCTGTACCTCTTCCTTATCTTCTCCACCTTGTCCATGTCCCCCGCCCTAAGGGCCGCCCTCAACTGCCTCTGGTACTCCGAGTACTCCCTCTGGACCCTCCTATACAGGTCCACGTCCATCGTAGCCCTCGTGACCGCGTTGGCTATCACGTTGAGGGTCAAGGCCACGAGCGCTACGAAGAGCGTGGAATAGGGGATGACGCGCAGGACGCCGAGCTGTGCGGAGAAAAGGGGGAGCCACAGGGGTCACACCCCCATTATCGCCGCGAGCCTCGCCGCGGCCAGCTCGGCCTCGCCCTGCCTGTTCTCCACGATGGCCAGGGGGGCCCCGATCTCGTTCGAGGCCGCCACCGCGAACAGCTTCTCCATCTCCAACTCCTCCCTCACCGACTCGAGCGACGAATCCCTGGACCTGGTGGGGTCGGCGGCCCTCCTAGACGCCACCTCCTCGGCCGAGGCGTAGAGGACCACCAGGGCGCCCGGAGCCAGCGCCGACACCACGTGTGAGGGCATCCCCGGCAGGTAACCCTGCGGCGTCTTTATGGAGAAGTGCGTGTCGACCACGAGGAACTCGGCGCCCATGGAGGCTATCTTCCTGGCGGCGGAGGCCTGTATCTCCCTCTGGACCTGCGCCGGCAACTTTCTTATCTCGTCCCTGTCGGCCGCCCCCCTCAGCTTGGCCTCCTCCAACATCACCGTGCCGTAGTTGACGATCTCGAGCCTGGCGCCCAACTTATCCTTTAATATATTCAACACGGTGCTTTTTCCGACGCCCGGCACGCCGCCCACTACTATCCTCATTTCAGCGCCCGAAGATCCCGGCGAGCCCCGGCATTATAAACTCTAGCTCCTCCTGCAGGAACGTCTGGTAGTACTGGATGGCTATGTCGACCATCAGGAGCAGGCCTATGCCTCCCCCGAAGACGTCCAAGAACTGCGAGATGCCGGCTATGAGCCCAACGAGCGCGCCCCCGACGAGGGTCACCGTCGGTATCCACCTGCCGAGCAGCATGCTCACGGTTGTCCTGGTGGACCTGAAGCCCGGCACCGTCATCTGCGCTCTTATCAGCCCCTCGGCGGTCTTTTCGGCGCTCATCCCGCTCATCTCGACCCAGACCACGGCGAAGGCGGTGCTCAGGACCGTCATCACGGCGACGAACACGACCGTCAAGAGCGGATTCGAGATGGCCTGCTGCAACGTCTGCGGGCCCAGCAGGTAGTACAGGAGCCCCCCTACCAGCTGCCCCTGGGCGTTGTACTGCGCTAACGCGCTGGCGTACCAGAGGCCGGCCGCGCGGGCCCACCCCGCCCACCACGAGGCGATCATCTGCAGGTTGGCGAGGAGGGCGGCGACGAGTATCACGGGCACGTTGGATACGTAGAGAAGCTTTATCGGATAAGTGCCGGCTATCCCCCTGTACTGGGAGGACGCCACGGGGACCTCTATCCTGACGCCCTCCAAGTACACGAGCAACAGTATGAAAGCCACCGTGGCGCCCAGCCCTACGAGCGACGGATAACCATAGGGCCTGAGGACCGCCTCGTATATGTGGCCCGACATGGCCGCCTGCACCAAGAACGGTATTATGCCGAAGAACTGCCCGTTCACCTTCACGGGGTTGAAGAGGTCCACCATCACCAGGAGCGCGACGTTCGCCAATATGAACAGGCTTATGCCGCTGCCCACCCCCCACCCCTTCTGTATCATCTGGTCCAACATGTAGATGACTATGCCGGCGAGTATCAACTGGATAGCGTCCACGGGGAGCGCGGAGGCGGGCACGTGGTAATAGAAGCCCAGCATGCCGATCGTGTACGCGATGGACTCTATGAATATGAACGCGAGCGTGAACACCTTCACCATCGCCGTGAAGGCCGCCTTGTCCTCCTCCCTCGAGAAGTCCAGGCTTATTATGTCGGACCCCACGAGTATCTCCGCCAGCAGCCCTCCGGTCACTATCGGGCCTATCCCCAGGGACGTGAGCATCCCCTGCTGCGCGGCGAAGACTATCTGGTAGAGCGGAAGCATCTGAGCGCTCACGGTGACCCTGTAGAGCGGCACGAACCCCATCGTCACGTATAGAATGAGCACCAGGAGCGTCCACAGCAGCCTGGTCCTCAGGGCGGGCTTGCGGGTCGGCTTTGGGACCTCCGGCACGTATTGCGCGATCCTAAGTATGGCGGAGAAACGCCCGGAGCTCAACTCCTGGCAGCCTTGGACAGTATCTCGACTTGTCCTCCTGCCCCTTTAACCTTTTCCACGGCAGAGGCCGTCGCCCACTTCACCAGGACCTTGTATGCGCCCCTCACCGAGCCGCCCCCCAGGAGCTTCTCGATCCCGAGGGCATCGAGATCTATCACCGGAAGGCCGCCCTCCGTCGGGGCGCCCTGGGCCAGCTTGCTCCGATACAGCTCGTCGAGGTCTCCGACGTTTATCCAAGAGCGGGCGACGTTGGGACGGGGGTGCCTGTAGAACCCGTGGTAGCCGAAGTGATCCGGCTCGTACTTCAACACCCAACTCCTCTTGTGCCTCTTGAGGCCTGCATTCCCCCTGCCCCCTCTCCCGCCGGCCTTCCTATGCTGTCCAACGCGCCCCCAGCCCACGGTGCGCGTGCCCCTCTTCTTCCTGATCTTCCTCAGCCTGGTCGGCATAGCTGAACACCGTGGCCGACCCGCTGTAAATTTTTAAGCTTTCGCGACGGCTCGGATCATCCTGGACACGAGGTCCAGGAGCCGTTCGTTGCGCCCGAGGACGCCCCCTTCCGCGGCGCCCCGCTTTATAGAGCGCCTGTAGCCTCCCCGCGGCGGCTGGAGGGCGAAGTAGGGCTTCATCCAGCCCAGGTCCTGCAGCCTGACCCTCCCGCTCGCCAGCGCGTCCGCCAGCTCCTCGAAGCCGGAGAAACCGTGGGCCCTGACCACGTCCTCCGTGAGCGGCCGCCAGCCGGAGGTCCTGCCCCTCTGCCTCAGCAGCTGGAGGACTATCTCCTTTGTGGCCGGGCACCAGGCCACGTAGTCCTTCAGGCCCTGGAGCATGCCCCTATAGGACGGCGTGTCGGGGATCAGCGTCGCGTTGTGCTTCCTCCTTAGGTTCAGGCGGGCCAGGGCCTCCTCGGCCTTATGCCTCGTGTTAACGTCCCCCCTGATCCTGAGGACCAGCAGGACCTGTGCTGGCTGGCTCGCCTCGGACGTCAACCCTCGAACCTCCTCATGTCAGAGTACGCGTGCATGTCGCGGAACGCGTTGTAGACCGCCTGCACCTTCGAGAGCAGCGTGGAGGTCATCCCGAAGGAGCGGGTCCACGCGTCCTGGACGCCCGCCAGGGACAGCAACTTCTTCACCACGTCGTCCGCCACGAGCCCGAGCCCCCTGGGACCGGGTATTATCTCGATCCTCACGCTCCCCGCCTTCCCCACGAGCTTGTAGGGGACGGAGTGCGGGCGGCCGCACCTGCACTCCCAGCTGCCGCACCCCAGGTGAACGGGTATTATGTTCAGCATGGCGACCTTCGTGGCCTTGTCTATGGCGTCCCTCATCTGGTACGCCTTCGCGTGGCCGACCCCAAGCCACCCCGGGGATCCCACCGCGACCACCGCGCTGAACCTTGTTATCTCGCCGGACTCCGTCTGCTTCTGTACTATCCTTATCCCCAGGACCTCCTGCTTCAGATCCGGGAGGAGCCTCTTTACTATCTCCGCCTCCTTGATCCTGAGGCCGGCCTCGAATATCTCCGAGAGGGATGTGAATTTCCCCTCCAGCACCGCGCGGCCCACCCTCGTGCGGGGGACCCACTCCTCCCGCGCCTGCCCCTCCTGCGGAGAACTCAACCCGTCACCGCCTCCTTCAGCCTGGCTTTAACCTCTTCCACCACCCTCGGGTACTCGGATGGATCGAACCCGGACTTCAGGTAGCCGGAGAACCTGCTCTCGTAGAGCCCCGACTCCCTGAGCGCCTTCGCGTACTCCGCGACGTGCTCGCCCTTCAACCTCGACTCGTCCGGCAGAGCCTCATCCGCGGCGGGCACCTCCAGGCCGGCCTCGCGGGCGCCGGCCACCACCGCGGCGACCCTGGATCCCGGCGTGAACCCCTTCACGCCCGTGTAGAGCACGGCGCCCGTGATCCCCGCCTTCAGGGCCCTCAGGCCCAGGAGGTAGCCCACCAGGTAGGCGGCTGGCACGGACTTCCTGCTGGCGGGCCAGCCGTACTTCAGCAACTCCCTCGAGTTGGCCTGGGCGACCACGCGGTCCCCGGCCTTGTCGGGGACGTGCACCTGGGCCGTCACGTTCCTGTTCGAGACGAAGACCGTCAGGAAGGGGCGCCTCCCCATTATCAGCTTGCGCCTGCGGTGGTAGTTCGTCTTCCCCTCCCTGCGGCGCCTGAATATGGGGATGTACCTAGCCTCCTGCGGCACGCCTCTCAGCCTCCAACAGCTCCATGAGGCGGCGCCTGCTGCGCACGGCGCCTCCCTTGACCAACATGTAGAGCCTCCTGTAGAGCTTCCCGTCGATCTCCCCCCTCTCCCTGAGCTCCTTCAGCGTCCTCCTCAACGCCCTCACCTGGCGCATCCACCTCTCCTTCCTAGATTCCCTGGGGCCCTTCCTGCTGCCCGGGCCGCGCCTGTCCTTGCGCGACCTCGCCCTGCCGCGGGAGGTCCCCCGCGCCTGCACGACCTCTATTGCGCCGGAGCGGTAGAGCCTGCGTATATCCTCCCTAGTTATGGCGTCCTCCACCTCCTCCAACCTCTCCGGATCGAACCTTATCCTGCCCTTGCCGACCCCGAGGACCTTCGCGGCGAGCTCCCTCTGGAACGACAGGTTGGTCATCCGCATCACCTCACGCGTTCAATATCCTGAGCCCGAGGCCGCGGGCGATCCTTATTATTTCCTCCCTCTTCCTCGCGCCCACGGCGGAGGCTATCCTGATCGCGTGCCTGCTCGGGTCGAGGCCGGCGAGCTCGGCCGGGTTGTGGACCAGGACCTCCTCGTAGCCGGAGGGATGAAGGCCCCTGACGGCGCGGGGCCCCCTGTAGCCGACCTTGACCAGCGGCAGATGACCCTTGACCTGCTCGCGTATCTTGGAGTGTATGCTGTGGGGGCGGCGCCAGTTCGGCTTTATCCTCAGATACCTCCAGCTCTCCTGCCTCACGAACTCCGGCCTCCTGGCATTCATCTCCTTCCTGAGCTCCAGGAGCCGCCTCAGTTCCTGCTCGTCCATCCCCTCAACCCCCCGCGGGCAACTTGCGCTCGTATATGTATATCCCGTCCAAGAACACCCTCGGATCCTTCTCCTTTATCCTGGTCGCCTGCTCGATGTTCGCCGCGGTCTGGCTCACCGCCTCCAGGCACGGGCCCTTGACCACCACGTCGTCCCCCTCGACGGAGACCGTGGTGCCGGCGCCCACGATCTTCGCCCTGCGCGGGTTCTTCTCCCCTATGAAGTTGTCGATCAAGACCTCGTCCCCCTTGACCCTTATCGTGACCGGGAAGTGCGAGTAGACCACCTTGAGTTTGTAGGCGTAACCCCTGACGACGCCGAGCGCCATGTTCCTGACGTGGCTGACCATCGTTCCCAGGATCGCCCTCCCCCTCCTCTTGCGCAGCAGCGGCGTTATCCTGATGCGATTCCCCAATACCTCCACCCTCACCGGCACCTTCGAGATGTCGCGCTCGCACGAGCCCAGCCTGCCGGACACCTTGAGGACGCCCCCCTCGAGGGCGGCAGTTACCCCCTCCGGTAGCACGACCTCCGCGTACTCGTCCCCCATCCTGACCTCGACCTGCTCAGTAGACATATCCCAGGAGCCTCCCCCCGAGCCCTTTCTCGCGCGCCTCTATGTGCGACATGACACCCGCGTTCGTCGTGACGACCAATATGCCGGTTCCGTACGCCGGCAGGAACCTGCGCTCCCACGCGTAGTACTCATCGTGCTTCACCGGGTACCTCGGCCTTATGGAGCCGCAGCGGTGTATCCTGCCCAGCAGTTGAACCCTCAGCTTCCCGGCCCTGCCGTCGTCTATGAACTCGAACTCGCCGACGTAGCCGTACCTCTGGAGCGTCCTGAGTATCTCCTGGGCCAGCCTCGAGGCCGGCACGACCAGGCACCAGCCCTTGTTCCTCCTCTCGCTGTTGTACAGGGAGGAGAAGAGGTTCGAGATCACGTCTTGGGCCGGCACGGCGCCATCACCTCAGTGGTACTTTTTGAACCCCATTTCCTTCGCCACTTCGCGGAAGCACTGCCTGCACAGCATCAAGTTGTACTTCTGTATCACCGGCCCCATCTGGCCGCACCTGACGCAGATCCTGGCGCCCTTGCCGAAGCGCTTCGGTTTCCCGCTCCTCAGCTTAGCCAACTTCCTGCACCACCTCCACGTTCAGCTGGGTCCTGAAGAAGTTTATCGCCTCCTCCCTCGTCACCAGGTGGCGCTTCCCGATCGAGGAACGCGCGCGCCTCCTGCGGGCCACCCTGTAGCCAGGCCTCTCCAGCGTGACGCTGACGTCCATGCCGAAGATCCCTATCTCCGGATCGTACTTCATGCCGGGTATGTCTATGTGCTCCTTTATGCCGAAGGAGACGTTGCCCCTCGAGTCGAACGACCTCTCGGGGATCCTCCTGCCCCTCGAGTCGAGCAGCCTGTTCAGCAGCTCGAGCGCCTTCTTGCCCCTCAAGGTCACCATCGCCGCTATCGGTTCCCCCCTGTGGATCCCGAACCCCCTTATTGTGCGCCTGGCCCTCCTTATGGAGGGCTTCTGGCCGGTCATCAGCTCGAGCAACCTGGCGGCCTTCTCGAGCCTTTCGCCCGAGGTGCCCACGCCTATGTTCAGCACCACCTTACCTATCCTGATGGCCCTCATCGGGTTCTCCCGCGGGGCCTCCTGCTGCACCTCGACCTGCTGGCCCGCCTCGCTCATCCGACCCACCTCACTGTTATCGGGGGATCAGGCCTGCCGACCGGCATCACCAAGTCCTTGGGGACGAGGACCCTCTCCTCGCCTATCTCTATCTCGACCGCCGGCCTGACGTTGAAGGACCCGGGCATGACCCTGATCACCTTGCCGAGGCTCGAGAGCCTCTCGCCGCCTATCACCAGGACCGTCGCGCCCTCCTCCAGCGGTATGCGCGAGACTATCTCCTGGCTGGGCACCTTTATCAGGAGGCTGTCCCCCACGAAGTAGGCGTCGGGATCGTCGACCAGGAAGCTCCTCCCGTCGTGGGTGCCCAGCTGCACCCGCCCCCCGGAAACGGTGACCTTGGAGCGTATCCTGCAGATCTTGAGGCCCTTCTCCGATTCGGGTATGGGGGCCGGGTAGAGCAGCCTGCCCTCCGCGGGCACCATCCTGTATATCTTGCCCTCGCGTAACACCTCCACGACGTCCATCAGCCCTATCGGGAAGGACTTGTCCGTCCTGGCGACGCCGTCGACCAGCAGCAGACGGTTCTTGATCGCGTAGAGCGCCTCGCGGGCGGTGCCGACCAACTTCAGGTAGTCCCTCAGGAGGGTCACCGGATCCACGCTGAGCTCCCTGGGGTGCGGGCCCGGACCCACCTTGGTCACGAACCTCCCGTGGCGCGGCTTCCTGGGGATCGCGTAGACGCGGGGCGCAGAGATCCTCTTCTGCACGGTGCTGCGGCCCATTCTAGCCATTGGACTCACCTCCGACCTTCCTGGCCTTAAGCTCCTCGAGCCTCTGTCTCCTGAGCTTGTCGTCCAGGTTCAACTTGGTTATCATCACCTTGGACGCGTGGACCTTCACGGGCACGCTCTCCCCCCTCGAGTTCTGCCTCGTGAGGCCCTCTATCGCCAGGCGCCCCTCCTCCGGGTAGACCCTGATCACCTTGCCCTCCACCCCCCTGTAGGAGCCGCGGAGCACCTTCACGACGTCGCCGGTGCGGACGCGCAGGGAGCGCACCCCGTACTCGCTCCTCAGCTCGTCGGAAAGGTGCGCGTGGAGGGTGGAACCGCGCGTGCCGGAACCCAAGGCGCATCACCTCCTATATTATAATGGACGCGATGTTAGCTATCCTTGGCCAGCGCTCGGCGGCCTCGGCCGCCACCGGCCCCCTTATGTCGGTCCCCTTCACGTCCCCCTCCGGCGTTATGAGGACGGCGGCGTTGTCGTCGAACGCGATCCTCACGCCGGAGGGCCTCCTGATCGGGTAGCGCTGCCTCACGAGAACCGCGTAGAATATCTGCTTCTTCATCTCCGGCGGGCCGTTGCGGACGACCACCACAAGCTTATCTCCCACGGTCGCCGCGGGCCTCCTCCTCAGCCTGCCCTTGTACCCGACCACCTGTATCACCTTCAGCTCCTTGGCGCCGCTGTTGTCGGCGCACGTGATCAACGAGTTGACCGGCACCCCCCTCGACGTGCGGGGGGTCCACTCGGCCGCGCCTCCAACCTTTCCCCTCTTAGGCATCAGGATCCGCCCTCCGGCTTGCCGAGAACTACGAACGCCACGGACTTCGCGAGCGGCCGCGTCTCACCTATGAACACGGTGTCGCCCTCCCTCACGTCCACGCACGGCGGCACGTAGGCGTGCAGGACGCTCCTCCTCCTCTCATACCTCATGTACTTGGGTTGGTAGTAGTAGTACACGCGCTCCAGCACCGCCATGTTGCGCGCCCTGAACTTGACCACCTTGGCCTCCAGCAGCCTCCCCCTGACCGGGAGGGAACCGTGCCAGGGGCACTTGTCGTCGTCGCACGCCCTCGCCGGAGGCTTTATCCATTCTATCCCGATGTTCCTCGCGGGCCTGGCGCTCACCTGGCCCTCACCACCCTCTCCGCGGGGTTCCCGACGAGCGCCGACCCCGGCACGACGCGGCCGTCGCTCAGCATGAACAACGAGCCCACCTTCGGCACTTTAATTATCTTTCCCCCGATGTCCACCAACACCATGTTCCTTGTCTCGACGACGAGCCTGCCGGACCTGCGCACCGGCTCCAGCACCTCCAGGCGCGCGCCCGGCTGAAGCGCCAGCGCGACGTCCCTCGGGACGCGGGGCCTCGGCCACTTCACCGCCGACACCTCCTACTGGCCCTTGGCCTCCCTCTCCCTGAGTATGGTCAGGATGCGGGCTATGTCCCTGCGCACCACCCTGACCATGCCCGACTCCTTGCCCAGCGTGCCCCTCGCGGCCTTCGCGCGCAGGCGCATCAGCTCGCTCCTGAGCTCCAGGAGCTTAGCCCTCAGCTCCTCGTCGCTCATCTTCCTCAACTCCGAGGGCTTAAGGGTCAACTTGCGCCACCCCCGCCCTGCTCCTTGAACGCGATCGGCGGCTTGAGGAGCGCCGGATCAACTATCCTCACCTTGACGCCGTAGGTGCCCAGCTTCAGGGTGACGCTGACCTTGGCCTCCCTCACGGCCACCTCAGCTGGGTGCCCGCTCTTTGGTATCACACCCGCCCTGAACTTCTCGGAGTGGGCCCTCTCGGTCCTCAGCTTGCCGGACACGATTATCTCGCAGCCGAGCGCGCCCTTCTCCATTATCGCGTTCAGCACGTTGTTCGCGGCCCTCCTGAAGGGTATCCCCCTCTCCACCATCTGCACGATGCGGGAGGCCATTATGCGGGGGTTCAGCTCGGGCACCGTTACCTCGTTCACGTTGAGCGTGAGGTTCTCGAGGTGGAACTCCTTGGACAGCTCGTCGATCAGCGCCCTGATCCCGGTCCCGCGGTGGCCTATCACGAGCCCCGGCCTCAGGACGTACACCGTCAACCTGTAGCTCAGCGGTGTCTTCTCCAGCACCATCCCTCCATATCCGGCGTCCTTGAGCTTGGACGCCAGGTATTCGTCCAGCTCCACCTCGAGCTCCTTCCTGTCGAGGACGGCCCTGTAGGACATCAGCCCTCAGCCCCCACGACCTCTATGTGGACGAGCACCTTGTCCTTCGGGGTGGCGCGGCCGAACGCCCTTGGGACGTATCTCCTCAGGCGCCTTCCAGGGTAGGCCGCGGCGTGTATTAACTTGAGCCTGCTGGTGTCGAGCCCCCTGTACTCGGCGTTCGCCTCCAGGCTGTCCAGGAGCTTCAGGACGGCCTTGGCCACCTTTATGGGGTAGCGGCCAGCGTAGTACCCCTGCAGGCCGGCCTTGTGCCCGACCTTCTTGCTGTACCTCCTGAACGGTATAGGCCGCCTGAGCTCCACGACGTCGTTGAGTATCTCCCTCGCCTTCGCCAGCGGGAGCCCCTTGATGGCCGCGCAGACCTCCCTGGCCTCCTTGGGGCTCACGTCGACCTCGCGCAGACTGGCGCGTACGTGGACGACCGGATTATACCCCTGGAAGCTGTAGCCGAACGTCGGCATGCTCGCCCACTCTTTATGGTGCGCCCCATTACGACGCGCTTAAAATATCTTTCCGATGGTCGGCCT
>CAYFJD010000016.1:0-12704 GCA_964343285.1 uncultured Nitrososphaerales archaeon | reverse complement strand
CCGGCAGCATCGGAGTAAATCTTAAATCGAAGGTCGCGTCCACGTAGTCCAAGAGCTAGGTGATATGGAAGGATGCCGCTCGACTCTGGGCGGTCCGAGGACGACGCCTCGCCCTCGCATCCTCTTCCATCCCCTTCCCGCAGCATCCTCCGGTTGAACGGGGGGTAGCGCTGATGCTGGCGAAACAGGAGCTGAGTTACTACAGAACGCCGCTCCTGAGGTTGCGCTTCTTGGAGCGCCTCCTCGCGCGCGACGGCTCCAGGCTGTACGCGAAGTACGAGGGGGTGAACCCGACCGGCACGCACAAGGACCGCGCCGCGGCCCTCCACGTCCAGAGGGCGTTGGAGGAGGGGTTCAAGGTCCTCACGGCCGGCACCTGCGGCAACTTCGGGGTATCGCTCGCGTACTACTCCATGATGGTTGGGGCCAGGGCCGTGATCTTCGTCCCGCGGCGCTACACGCTGGAGCGCATGGCCGACCTGAAGAGGTACGGCGCCCAGATAGTTTTCGTTGACGGGTCCTACGAGGACGCGGTCAAGGAGAGCGTCCGCGCGGCCTCCGAGAACGGGTGGTACGACGCCAACCCCGGATCCTCCAACGGCTTCGTCAACTTCGAGGCGTATTCGGCCCTCGCCTACGAGATAGCGTGGGAGCTCGGCGATGCGCCGGCGAGCGTCGCGTTGCCGGTCGGCAACGGCACCACGCTGGCTGGCGTGTACATGGGGTTCAGGCGCCTGAAGGACCTCGGGTACGTCGAGAGGGTGCCGAGGATGATAGGGGTCACGACGGTCCACGGGAACTCGGCCGTGGACAGTTTCCTGAGCGGAAAGGACAGGGCGGTGCCCCTCCGCTCCGCTAAGGAGACGAGGTACAACGAGCCGCTCGTCTCAACGATATCCTTCGACGGCGACGCCGCCCTGAGGGCTCTGAGGGAGAGCGGCGGCGCCGCGCTGCGCGTGTCCGACAGGGCCATGCTGAACCACTCGAGGCTATTGAAGGAGCTCGAGGGCATAGACGTCCTGCCGGCCTCCGCGTCGGTCGTGGAGGCCCTGAGGATCCTGGACGGCGGCACGCACGTGCTCGTGCTAACCAGCCGGTGGCATTCCCCATGAGGAGGAAGGCGCTGATACTGGCGGAAGGGGTCTACGGTAGCACGGACGGCAAGACGGCGCACGGCCTGGTGCGCCGCTCCGAGCGCTTCGAGGTGCTGGGCGTCATCGACAGCGAGTACGCTGGCATGGACGCGGGGGTCGTGCTGGACGGCAGGCCCCGCGGCATAAAGGTGTACTCCAGCCTCGAGGAGGCGCTGTCCGAGCACCCCGAGGCGGAGGTCCTCATAGTGGGGGCGGCGGTCGCGGGCGGGCGCCTCCCGCCGGGGTACAGGGAGGTTGTGCTGTCGGCGCTCAGGAGGGGGATGGACGTCGTCTCCGGGCTCCACGAGTTCCTGAGCGACGACCCGGAGATATCGAGGGTGGCGAGGGAGCACGGCGCGGAGGTGGTCGACGTGAGGAAGATCTACAACGGCTGGCGCACCTTCTACACGGGCGAGATAGACGAGGTCAGATCGCTGAAGGTGGTAGTGGTGGGGACGGACTCCGCCATAGGCAAGAGGACCACTGCCCTGATGCTCACGGACGCGCTCGTCGAGCGCGGCCTCAGGGCCGTGTTCGTGGGCACCGGCCAGACCGCCTGGATGCAGGGGGCGAAGTACGGGATAGTGCTGGACGCCATGGTGAACGACTTCATAACAGGAGGCCTGGAGAGGGAGATAGTGAGGGCGTACAGGGAGGAGAAGCCCGACGTTATAGTGGTGCCGGGCCAGGGCGCGCTGTTGCACCCCGCCTTTCCCGGGAGCCTGGAGATACTCAACGTGGTGAGGCCGGAGGTGGTCGTGCTCCAGCACGCGCCGAGGAGGAGGCACCTCGACGGGTACCCGCAGTACCCGATGCCGGACCTCGAGAGGTACCTGAAGCTCCTCGAGCTGATAACCGGCCGCCGCGTGTACGCGATAACGATAAACACGGAGGGGATGTCGCCCGAGGAGGCGGACGAGGTGGCGGAGGAGTACGAGCGGAAGTACGGGGTGGTGGCGTGCGCCCCGCTGGTCCACGGGGTGGGCAAGGTGGCCGACCGCCTCGTCGAGGACCTGCCCAGGCTTTGGTCCTCGACCGCAAGGTGAGGGGTTGGCGTCCCCGAACCTCCTGTGCTTCGACGAGCTGCGCGTGCAGAACTTGACGGTGGGGCGTCGCAGGATATCGGCGGACTACGTCCTGAGGACCGTCGGGGGGTCCGAGGTCCGCTACAGGCTGATGCACGTCTACGAGGAGGGGATACCGCGCGAATTCTCGGAGGAGGTTGCGCCCCTCATGGTATCGATCCCGGCGATAAACTACGCCCTCTTCTCCAGGAGGATGGTGTTCGACGTCCCGCTGAGCGACGCGGACGTGCAGTTCATCCTGGACATGTCGGACGCCACCGCCCGCGACATATTCGTCAACAGGATAGTCAACAGGACCGGGTACGTCAAGGAGGAATACCTGCCGGACCCCTCCGCCGTGGGGCCCGAGGACGCGCGCCCGGCGGCCGAGATGGAGTTCCCCCGCCGCCGCGATCCGGCGGACCTGGAGGCGCCGCGCCTGGACAGGTGCGGGGTCATGTCCTCAGGGGGCAAGGAGAGCCTGCTGACCTACGGGGTCCTCAAGGAGGTCGGGTGCACTCCGCACCCCTGCTTCTTCAACGAGTCCGGCCACCACTGGTTCACCGCCCTGAAGGCCTACAGGTGGTTCCGCTCGAACGAGCCCAATACGGCCAGGGTGTGGAGCAACGTGGACAGGCTCTACTCGATCATAGAGCGGAACATGAGGATATTGAAGGAGGAGGCCCTGCGCAGGAGGCGCCAGGAGATCTACCCGATCCGCCTCTTCTTCTTCGAGCACTACGTGTTCTCCTGTCTCCCCATCCTCTACGCCCGCGGCGTCGGCAACGTGGTGCTGGGGAACGAGTACGACGACCCCTCCGGGCTCACGTACGAGTTCAACGGGATAAGGCATTACTACGCGGTTTACGACCAGAGCCAGGAGTTCGACGTGTACATGTCCAGGTGGTTCAGGCGCAGGGGATGGGGGGTGCGCCAGTGGTCGGCCGTGAGGCCCCTCTCCGGCCTGATCGTCGAGCGCGTCCTCCGCAGGAGGTATCCTCAGCTCTTCAGGTTGCAGGTGAGCTGCCACTTCGCGCACGGGGAGGGCGGCGACGTGAGGCCGTGCGGCGTCTGCTTCAAGTGCAACGGGATAGAGCTCTTCCTCCTGGCGAACGGCATAGACCCCGGGGAGATCGGGTACCGCGAGGAGCACGTGCGCGGCCTGCCGGGGCGCCTGGCCAGGGGGATGGTCAGGTTGGACGCGGACGAGCTGGAGCACGCGGCCCTCCTGGCCTCCAGGAACACCGGGATGACCTTCCCGGTGGGCCGCGAGCACCCGCACGTCGAGATGCTCCAGTTCGACGACCGGAACTCGAGGTTCGACGCGATACCGCCCGAGCTGAGGGAGAGGATTTGGTCGATATACGAGGGCTACACGAGGGGTTACGCCTATTTGTCGGGGGGCGAGTGGTTGGAGATAAGCAGGGAGGAGGCCCTGAGGAGGGCGGCGGAGGGGGACCTATGGACTACAGGATAGAGGAGCGGGGCGACGAGGTGCTGGAGGAGGTCATGGAGCTGGACCGCGAGGTGAGCTGGGAGGTCATGGACGAGGCCTACAGGTCGTCCATGAGCTACGAGGAGTACGCGCGCAGGCACCGCGAGGTGTTCCTGTCGATCTACAATTCGCCCGGGAGGCAGAGGTTCATAGTCGCCTACGACGCCTCCGGGAGGCTGGCCGGCGTGGCATGGATCAAGGAGGAGATGGACACCGTGAACTACGAAAGGTACGCGTACCTGTACGACCTCGAGGTCAGGAGGGAGCACAGGCGCAGGGGCCTCGGGCGCGCCCTGCTGGAGAGGGCGATAGAATACTGCAGGAGGAACGGGTACGACAGGATTGGCCTGCGCGTGGAGCTGAGGAACTCCGCGGCCCTGAGGCTTTACCTGCGCGCGGGCTTCAGGCCCTCGGCCCTCTTCATGGAGCTGCGGCTGGACGGAGGAGCCTCCTCCTGAGGGCGGCGCCCGCGCCGACCACCAGGACCGCCGGGGGCGAAAGCCCCGCCGCCCTGGCCGGGATCTCCGCTATAGGGGCCTCGACCACGCCCTGGGCGGCCGTGCACCCGTTGTGCACCAGGGCGGCGGGCGCCCCGTGCCCCAGCGAGGCGGCCAGCTCGTCCGCGATCGTCCGCAGGTTCGAAAGGGGCATCAGGACGACCAGCGTGTCCACGAGGCCCGCGATCTTGCCCAGGCCCGCCGCCGGCGGCCCCCCGGCGGTCCTCCCGCTCGCGACCGCGAACGTCGAGGACCCCCACCTGCTCGCGAGCGGTATCCGAGCGCAGCTGGGGACGCCGGTCGCGGAGCTGATGCCCGGCACGATCTCGCACCTTATGCCCCTCTCGAGGAGGTACAGGCACTCCTCCTCACCCCTCCCGAAGATCAGGGGGTCGCCTCCCTTCAGCCTAACGACCTTCATGCCGGCGGCCGCCCAGCGCTCCATCTCCGAGTTTATCTCGTCCTGCGTCCAGCCGACTCCCCCCGGCGCCTTCCCCACGTCCACGAGCCTGGCGCCGCGCCTGGCGTAGGAGAGGGCCTCCCGGGGGGCCAGCCGGTCGTAGAGGACTACGTCGGCCTCCCCGAGCAGCCTCACCGCCTTCAGCGTCAGCAGCTCGGGGTCTCCGGGGCCGGCCCCCACTATGTAGACTATCCCGCTCATCCGGGCCACGCCTTCCTTATCGCCTCTACGGTGCGCGCCACCTCCTCGTCGCCGTGGGCGGCGCTCGCGAACCAAGTCTCCATCTGGCTCGGGGGAGAGAATATCCCCTCCCTCGTGAGGGCCTCGTGGAACCTCGAGTAGGCCTGCAGGTCGGATCCCCTGGCGGAGTCGGCGTCCCTCACGGGGGGCTCCCTCATGAAGACCTGGAACATGCTGCCCACGGCGTTCACAGCGACCTCCCTGCCCCCCAGGCGCATCCTGGAGAGCTCCTCGGAGACGGCCCTGGCCGCGCGCTCGGCGCGCGAGTACGGCCAACCCTCCTCGAGCACCCTGATCGTGGCCAGGCCGGCCGCCATGGACACCGGGTGCCCGTTGAACGTCCCCGCGTTGTACACGGGCCCCAGCGGCGCCAGCAGGTCCATCAGCTCCGGCCTCCCCACGACGGCCCCGATCGGGAATCCCCCGCCTATTATCTTGCCGAGCACGGTCAGATCCGGCCTGACGCCGTAGAGGCCCTGCGCGCCCCTCAGCCCTAGCCTGAAGCCCGTGACCACCTCGTCGAATATCAGGAGGGCGCCCGAGTCCCTCGCCTCCTCCCTCGCCGCCGCCAGGAAGTCCGAAGATGCAGGGACCACGCCCATGTTGGCCGCCACCGGCTCCACTATGATGGCCGCCACCTGCTCCCCGAACCTCCTCATCGCGCGGTGGAGGTCCTCCACGTCGTTGTACCTGAGGACGAGCGTGGAGCCGGCGAACTCCTCGGGCACGCCCGCCGAGGAGGGGATCCCGCTCCAGTCCTCCCCCCTCCGAGACAGCAGCGAGTCCGAGGCGCCGTGGTAGCACCCGTCGAACTTTACCAGGAGCTTCCTCCTCGTGGCCCCCCTGGCGAGCCTCACGGCCGTCATGGCGGCCTCCCCCCCTGAGTTGACGAAGCGCACCTTCCCCGGCCCGTAGTACTCCGATATCTTGCCGGCGAGCTCGACCTCGGCCCTCGTCGGCGCCCCGTACAGCCATCCCCTCTCCAGCTGCTCGACCACCGCGGCCTTCACGCGTTCGTCCGCGTGCCCCAATATGTTCGGGCCGTAGCCCATGACCCAGTCGACCAGCTCCCTCCCGTCCTCGGTCCACACCCTGGCGCCGAGCGCCCTCTCCACGAAGAACGGGTAGGGCCGCACCGCCGCCCTTATGGGGCTGCTCACGCCCCCCGGGAGCAGGCGCTCGGCCTCCCCGCGCAGCTCCTCAGAACGCATTCCTGCCCAGCTCCCTCAGCAGCCTGGCGGCGCGGGGCGCGTAGTACGTTATTATGGCGTCGGCCCCGGCCCTCCTGATCGAGTAGAGGACCTCGAGGAGCGCCCTGTCCTCGTCCAGCCATCCCCTCTCCCCGGCGGCCCTCAGCATGGAGTACTCGCCGCTCACGCTGTAGGCCGCGAGCGGGTACTGCGGGAAGGCCTCCTTGACGAGCCTTATGACGTCTAGGTATGGGAGGGCCGGCTTGACCATTAGGATGTCCGCGCCCTCCTCCACGTCCAGCTCCGCCTCCTTCAGCGCCTCCATCGCGTTCCTGGGGTCCATCTGGTAGGTCCTCCTGTCGCCGAAGGCCGGCGCGGACTCCGCGGCCTCGCGGAAGGGCCCGTAGAAGCTGCTGGCGTACTTGACGGAGTACGCCATTATCAGCGCGTCCGTGTAGCCGGCCTCGTCCAGCGACCTCCTGATCTGCCCCACGACGCCGTCCATCATGCTGCTCGGCGCGACCACGTCCGCCCCCGCCTCGACGTGGCTCACCGCTATCTTGCCCATGTAGGGCAAAGTCCTGTCGTTGTCCACGCGCCAGGAGCCGTTCCCGCGGACGACTATCCCGCAGTGGCCGTGCACGGTGTACTGGCACATGCAGACGTCCGTCATTATCAGCGCCCTGTCCCCGAGCTCCCTCCTGAGGTTCCTGACGGCGGTCTGGACCACCCCGTGCGGGTTGTAGGCCTCGGATCCCTCCTCGTCCTTGCGGGCCGGGATGCCGAATATCAGGAACTTGTCGACGCCCTCGTCCAGGATCCTCTTCGCTTCGTCCGCCACGGCCTCCACCGGCCACCTGTAGACGCCCGGCATCGCCTCCACGGGCACGGGCTCGCGCGCCCCCTCCTGGACGAAGAGCGGGGCCACGAGCCGCTCCGGCCCCAAGTCCGTCTCCGCCACCAGGTTCCTGATCCTTTGGTTGGACCTGAGCCTCCTGGGCCTGATCGTCGGGAACCCCATGGGCCGTGAGCGACGCCGCGATGCCTTTATCCTTTATCCGCCTCGGGGGAGTAGCCCCACCTGGCCGCTATGGCCTCCACGTCCAGGAAGCACTGGGGGTCGTCTGCCCCCAGCCCGCCCCCCAAGTAGTACGCCCTTATGCGGTCGCCCCCCTTGCACACGCGGCGGAACGGGCAGGAGGAGCACTTAGGCCCCGTCAGGTAGCGGTGCGTGTTGGCGAAGTAGTCGACCTCCTTCCTAGAGGGATCGAGCACCTCCCTCAGGGGCGTCCTCAGCACGTTCCCGAGCTCCATGAAGTCGACGAACTGACAGGGCCTGACCGTGCCGTCCGGGTAGATGGAGATTATCTTCCTTCCGCAGCCCCCCTGGGATTCGACGAGCTCCATCATCGCGCGGAACTCCCCGGGGTCCCTCGAGACCTTGTCGGCCACCGCTATCCCGTCGAACGGGGCCATCGTCGTCTCCACCTCGAGCTCCCCCTCGTAGCGCCTGCTCCCCTCCACCAGCGCGTCCACGAACCTCCTGTAGAGCTCGGGGCCCATGTACCAGCTCCTGTCGAGCTCCAGCGCCCTCCCAGCGGCCGATAGATGGTAGAACGTCACCCTCCTGGCCCCCAGCTCCCTGGCCAGCCTCAGCATGCCGTCGACCTCCTCGGCGTTGCGGCTCGTGACGGTGAACCTGATGCCCACGTCGAGGCCCGCCTCCACGGACCTCCTTATGCCCTTCACCGCGGCCTCGAAGGCCCCGCGGACCCCCCTGAAGGAATCGTGCCACTCGGGCCTGGTCGAGTCCAGCGATACCCCCACGTAGGAGACGCCGGCCCTGGCCAGCCCCCTGGCTACCTCGTCCGTTATCAGCGTGCCGTTCGTGCTCAGCGCAACCTTGATGCCGCTGTCCACTGCCTCCCGCATGAGGTCCAGCGCGTCGGGCCGCACGAGGGGTTCGCCGCCCGAGAAGAGGACGAGCGGGATGCCCAGGTCCGACATCTGGCGTATCACGCCCGTCGCCTCCTCGTGGGTGAGCTCCCGAGCTCCGGCGGCGCCGGCCCTTATGTAGCAGTGCACGCATCTCAGGTTGCAGGCCGTCGTCAGGTTCCAGGAGACCACGGGCCTCCACACCTCGCTGAACCTGCTGGGCCTCCCCGGCCCGTAGTCGCCCTTTATCCTCCTGGAGACGGTCCCCTTCCCCGTCACCATCACGCTGACGGGTATCATGCCGTGAACCCTCCCTCCCCGTACGCCGCCTCGTATTCCCCCAGGCCGGCGATCCTGGCGGCCCGGCCCGCTATCGACTCGGAATCCCTCCTGTCCCTCGAGTGGATCACGAAGTACGCGCGGAGGTCCCAGTCGCCGTCCAGCGGCTCCCTCAAAACCACGTGGGTGGCCTCCGGGACGCCCATCGCGACCGCCTCGCATTCCCGGCCCCCGCCGCGCCCCATCACCACCGCGTTGTGGCGCATCCCGACCCTCTCGGGCTCCAGCACGGCCCCGAAGTCGGCGGCCGCGCCGCTCGAGAACAGCTCGCCGACCAGGTCCAGGAGCCCCTCCTCGGTCTCGCCCACCTCCATCCCTATCTCCCGGAACGGCCTCCTCGAGATGGGCACGTCCTCCAGCCTCTTGGCCAGATCCCTGTCCACGCCCAGATCCCCCAGCTTGGGGGGATCGGGGTTCAGGGTCCCCGGCGGCGCCCAGCTGGTACCCCTCTCCAGGTCGTACTTGACCGACAGTTTGTAGACGCGCGACGTCCTCAGCGCCACCCACTCCCTCACCCCGAGGGACGATAGGAGGTCGTGCACCTCCCTCCTCAGGGCCTCGGGGTCGGGCGCCCTGTACGTGAACCACAGGTTGTACCTCGGGAAGGACCTCACGTAGCTGTGCTTGGACCTGCCGCGCGAGGAGATGATCCTCGCGTAGTCCATCGCCCTGTCCGGGGGGACGGCTGCGAGCACCAGCGCCCCCACCCCGGGGAGCGCCGCGGAGTTGAAGGAGACGCCGAACCTCCTGATCACGCCGGCGCCCTTCAGGGCCCTCGCCTCCCTCAGGAGGAGTTCCACGTCAACCTTGAGCGCCTCCGCCGCGGCGTCGAACGGCTCCGCCGAGGGCGCGACGTCGTACTGCAGCGAGTTGAGCACGAGCGCCTCCGCCGGACCCAGGGCCACGCCGCGCGTCGGGCCGGCCCCAATTTAACGCTAGCCCGAAATTCCCGAGGACGGTTAAATCCATGGTCCCCCCGGCTCCGCCCGTGCGCAGGCTGAGGATCGCGACCAGGGCCAGCGCGCTGAGCCTCGCGCAGGTCGAGGAGGTGGTGGCCCGGCTCAGGGGGTACGCCGAGGTGGAGATCGTCAAGGTCGTGAGCCGCGGCGACGTAGACCTTCACACCCCCCTCTACGCGATGAAGGAGAAGGGTGTGTTCGAGAGGGACGTGGACCTCGCCGTCCTAGAGGGGCGCGCGGACCTGGCCGTGCACAGCGCGAAGGACGTGCCCACCGAGGTGCCGATGGAGCTGGCGGTGGCCGCCGTCCCGCCCCGCCGTTCGCCGTTCGACGCCCTGGTGGCGCCCGGCGGCGCCCCGCTGGACCGGTTGCCCAGCGGCTCCAGGGTGGGGACGTCCTCCCTCAGGCGCATAAGCATGCTGAGGCGCGCGAGGCCGGATCTGGAGATAGTCCCGCTCAGGGGCAACCTGGACACCAGGCTAAGTAGGCTCGGGAGGGATCTGGACGCGCTGGTGGTGGCGGAGGCCGGCCTGGAGAGGTTGGGCTACGGGGGCGCGTGGACCAGGCTGCCCCTGGAGGACTTCGTGCCGGCCGCAGGACAGGGAGCGATCATGGTGATGGCGAGGAGCGACGATCGGGAGGTCCTCGATCTGCTGTCCGCGGTGGACGATCCCGCGTCGCGCGCGGAGGTCCTCGCCGAGAAATCGTTCATCAGGGCCGTGGGGGCCGGGTGCAGGGCCCCGGTGGGGGTGCTGGCGAGGGCCGAGGGCGGCGAGCTGAGGATGGTGGCCGGCATAGTGCCGCCGGATTCTTCCAGGATGATAATGGTCTCATCCTCCGGCCCCCTCCCGGGCGAGGGGGCGGTGGCGGAGCTCGTGGAGGAGTTCAGGCGCGCGGGCGGCATGGACGCGCTCGAGATGTGGAGGGACCGCTATTGATAGTTCCGCTCTCCACCGAGAGGTTCATCAGGTGGCTGTCCCGGGAGCTGGGCTCCCCTCCCGTCCGGGGCCCCCCGGTCCTGGTGCCCGTGCGCATAGCCGGCGAAGGCGAGATCCTGAGGGCGGCCTCCCTCGGGCTCCCGTCCATAGTCACCTCCCCGAACGCGGTGGACGTCCTGGCGTCCGTGCTGCCCCGCCGCGCGCTCGAGGAGGCGCTCTCCAGGGCTGTGGCGATAGGGCCCGCGACCGCCGAGGCAGTCCTGGAGGCGGTCCCCGGCGCCTCCGTCGTCGTCCCGGAGGAGCATAACTCCAGGGCGCTCGCCGCGTACGCGGCGAGCGGGCGCTACGTGCTCTGGTGCTCCGACTCGGTGGATCGCTCGCTGGCCTGGGCCGTCGAGGGGCGGGGCGGCCTCGTCGTCAGGCTCTACAGGCTGGCAGTGGACTGGGGCGCGGTCGAGGAGCTCAGGGGCTCGATCTCCGACGGGGACCTCCTGGTCCTGGCGTCGAGGGCCAGCGTCGACGTGTGGAGGTCGCTGAGGGAGGGGTTGGCCGCCAGCCCGCGCGTCGTGGCCGTGAGCCGCAGGGTGGCGGAGGCCCTGGCCGGGGACGCCCCGGCCCGGCTTGCGGTCTTCGAGGGGGGCGATATGCGCAAATTCCCCGACTTCCTGCGGGGGATATACGGGAGGGGCGACCCTTGAAGATACCCATATTCGTGGAGGCGTCCTATCTGCGCGTCCTGGTGCTCGGAGGGGGATCGGAGGCGGAGAAGAAGGCGAGGAGGTTCCTGGAGCACGGGTCCAGCGTCACAGTCTACAGCCTGGAGTTCACGGACTGGCTGCTGGAGGAGGGGAGGGCCGGCAGGATAAGGCTGATCAGGGGCGACGTGAGGGACAGGCCCGCCGTGTCCAGCCTGATAGGCTCGCACGACCTGGTGATATACACGATCCCGGGGTTGCCGGACGAGGAGGACTTCGTCGCGCGGGAGTGCGAGGCCGGGAGGAAGCTCTGCGTGCTGAGCACGAACGCCGAGAGGACGATGGCGGCGATGCCCATAGAGGTTAGGGCGGCGGGCATGAGGATAGCGGTCTTCTCGGGGGGCAGGTCCACGCTCGTGGCCAAGCTGGCAGCCGACGAGATCTCGCGCTGCCTCGCCGGGAGGAGGGACCTGGAGATCCTGTTGGAGGCCATGGGGCGCGCCAAGGACATGCTGAAGGAGAGGGTCCCGGACCACAGGCTGCGCATGAAGCTGTATCGCGCGTTCCTGGAGGACGGGAGGCTGAGGGAGCTCTCGGAGCGCGGGGACCTGGATGGCGCCCTGAGGCGCGTGGAGGAGATGGTGGAGGAGGTGGCGGCGGGACGGACCTGAACCAGAGGCCGATACTGGTCTTCTGGGAGGTGACGAGGGCCTGCGGCCTCGCCTGCAGGCACTGCAGGGCGAACGCGATGACGCAGCGCCTCCCCGGCGAGCTGAGCACGTCCGAGGGCGTGCGCCTGCTGGAGGAGGTCGCGGAGTTCGGGGAGCCGAGGCCCATGGTGGTGTTCACGGGGGGCGACCCGCTGATGAGGGACGACCTGGAGGAGCTCGTGTCGGCGGCCAGGGACCTGGGGCTGAGGGCGAGCGCCGCCCCCGCGGTGACCCCGCTGCTGACGGAGGAGCGCATGAGGTCCCTCAGGGAGGCCGGGCTTCAGGGCGTTTCAATAAGCCTCGACGGGTCCCCCTCGACGCACGAGTGGGTGAGGAGGTCCCCCGGCCACTTCGCGGCCACCCTCGAGGCGGTGCGCGCCGCCACGTCGGCGGGCCTGAAGGTCCAGCTGAACACGCTGGTGTTCAGGGGTAACGTGGAGGAGCTGCCGGAGATCCTGGCGACGGCCAGATCCCTCGGGGTCGACGCGCTCGAGTTCTTCTACCTGGTGAAGGTGGGGAGGGCGGCCGAGGGTATGGAGGAGCTCACGCCCGCCGAGTACGAGGACGTCTCGGCCTTCCTCCTGCACGCGACCTCCTACTGCTTCACAATCAGGACGGTCGAGGGCCCATTCATAAGGAGGATAGCCGCCGGCGGGGGGATAAGGGTCGGATCCCTCTACAACCTGCTCGTGGGGCGCGCCCGCGAGCTGCTCGGGGAGCCCCGCTGCGAGGCCGCCCTGCGCGTCACGAACACGAGGGACGGCAAGGGCGTGATCTTCGTGGCGTACAACGGCGACGTGTACCCCAGCGGGTTCCTGCCCATCCCTCTGGGCAACGTGCGCAGGTCCAGGCTCGTCGATATATACAGGGACAGCCCGCTGCTGAGGTCGATAAGGGCGGCGGAGTTCGGCGGCAGGTGCGGGCTCTGCGAGTACCGCGACGTCTGCGGGGGGAGCCGCTCCAGGGCGTTCGCGGCCCTCGGGGATCCGCTGGGGGAGGATCCGGCGTGCCCGTATATACCGAGGGGGTCCTTGGCGCAGTTACCATCC
>CAYFJD010000015.1:0-12866 GCA_964343285.1 uncultured Nitrososphaerales archaeon | reverse complement strand
GCAGGTAGTACACCTGGTGTATGGGGCCCATCTCCTCGCGGTCCTCGAGGACCGCCTGCGCCGCCGCCCTGGAGTCCAGGAGCGCCACGAGCCTCCCCCAGCTGCCAAGGACGGGCTTCAGGACCGCGACCCCTCCCAGCTCGGAGTAGGCCCTCATGGCGCCGTCCATCGAGAACGCGACTATCGTCCTGGGCGTTGGGACGTGAGCCCGCACGAGGGCCATCGTGGTCAGCATCTTGTTGCCGGCGACGATGACCGTGTTGAGGCTGTTGACCACGGGAACCCCCCTGTACTCAAGGTAGGCCGTGACGTGGAGGTGGCGGTAGTAGCTGACGCTGCGCTGGAAGGCCACGCTGCCGGGCTCCACCACTCCATCCACCGGGCCGTGGGAGTCCAGAGTTAAGTTCCTCGTGTCGACGAGCTTCACTTCTATGTTCCTCTTGGCGGCGGCCTCCAGCAGCATCTTCTCCTCGACCCTCACTATGTCGTGCAGCATGGTGACCTTGACCAAGCGCCTCAGCCCTCCAGGTTCCTCTGGGACTCGATGAATAGTTTCTCCAGGCGTTCGTCGAGCTCCAGCTCGAATAGGTCGCCCATCTGGAGCCGCTTTATGGCGCCGGCGAAAGCCCTGGCGCTGGCCTCGTCGGGCTCCAGGCCCATGAGCTTGAGGAAGAAGGCCGCGCCGTTCTTCCCCAGGAGCTCGCCGAAGACCAGCTTCCTCCTGGCGCCGACGAGGCGGGGCGGAACGACCTCGTAAGCTATGGGGTTGTTGAGCACGGCCGCTATGTGGGTGCCCGCCTTGTGCTTGTAAGCGTTCTCCCCGAGTATCGGCATGAACGGATAGGGCTTGAAGCCGAGGTAGTCGAACACGAGGTCGTAGAGGTCCTTCAGCATGTTGATCCTGACGTTCACCTGCGCCCCGTAGATCACCGTGAGGACGACGGCCAGCTGCGCCAGGTCCGTTATCCCGGATCTCTCCCCTATCCCGCCGACGGTCGCGTGCACCTGATCCGCGCCGGCCTCCAGCCCGGCCAGCGCGTTGGCGAGCGACAGGCCCATGTCGTTGTGGCAGTGGACGTCCAGCGGTATCTTGACCGACCGCCGAACCGCGCTGACCAACCTGTACATTCCGCTGGGCGTCATGACCCCGACGGTGTCGGGCAGGCTCAGGCGATCGGCGCCCGCCTCCTCGACCGCCCTCGCGTACTCGACCAACCGGTCCACCGAGGTCCTGCTCGCGTCCTCCAGCGTGAACCTGAGCCTGAGCCCGTGCGCCTTCGCGTACTCGACCGCCTCCACCCCCCTGCGCACTGCCTCCTCGAAGTCCACCTTGAGCTTGTACCTCAGGTGGATGTCCGACACGGAGTGGTATATCGCCGCGTAGTCCGCGCCGCACTTGAGGATGACGTCTATGTCCTGCTTGAGGGCCCTCCCGTGGGCGACTATCTGGGCCCCCAGGCCCGCCCTCACCATCTCGCTGCAGCTCTCCATGTGGGACTCGGAGACCACGGGGCTGATCTCTATCGCGTCCACGCCGAAGTAGTCCAGCATCCAGGCTATCTGGAGGCGCTGGCGCTTCGTGAAGGAGACGCCGGCCCCCTGCTCCCCCTCCCTCAGCGTGCTGTCCAGTATGTGGATCTTCCTGCCCGCGAGCGACGAGATGGACGCGGAGTTGTAATCGGTGGAGTGGCCGAGGCCCGCCCTATCTAACTGGTGCTCCAAGGCGTCAATCCTCCTTCAATATTATTATGGTGTTCGTCCCGACAACCCCCTCCATCGACCTGATCTTATCTATCGTCGAGTTCACCTCGCTTATGCTTCCGCCCTCGACGAAGACCGCCATGTCGTATTGCCCGGTTATCTCGTAGACGTGGTTCACGCCCTCGAGGGACTTGACGCGCTCGGCTATGGACTTTATCTGCGCCCCCGGCTCGAGCGCGACCAGGGTTATCGCGCTGGCCCCGCCGGGCCTCCCCACCTCTATCGTGAACTTCCTTATGACGCCGGACTCCACCAGCTTCCTGACGCGCCTCCTGACCGCCGCCTCCGAGGCGCCGACCTCCTTTGCTATCTCCACGAACGGCCTGCGCGCGTCCGCCTTCAGGATCTCTATTATCTTGGCGTCGACTTCGTCCATGGACATCGCGCGACGTGTATCGGAAGTAAATTAAACTTTTTCGTCCAAAGACGCGCGCTTTCTTTGCTCGATCTCCGTCAAAGTTTCGTCGATTATCGAGAGAGCTTTGTCGACCTCCTCATCCCCTATCGTCAACGGGGGGAGGAACCTGAGGGTCCTTATCCCGGAATACGTGGAGATGAACCCGTTCCTTATCAGCGCCGGTATGGCCTCGGAGACGCTTATCCTGAGGTCGAGGGCGTCCATCAGCCCCAGCCCCCTGCTGGACTCGGCCAGGCGCCTCGACGAGGCTATGCGGCCCAGCCCCCGGAGGAACCTGGCCCCCATCCTCTCGGCGTTCTCCCAAAGCCTCTCGGCCTTCAGTACCCTGAGGACGGCGGCCCCCGCAGCCGAGGCCAGGGGGTTCCCGCCGAACGTCGACGTCTGCTCCCCGAGCTTCAGGACGTCCGAGAACCCAGAGGACACGGCCGTGACGCCCATCGGTATCCCGCCGCCTATCCCCTTCCCTATCGTCATGACGTCCGGCGTGACGCCCCAGTGTTCGTGGGCCCACATCCTGCCCGTCCTGCCCAGGCCGCTCTGTATCTCGTCCACCACGAAGACGCAGCCGCTCGATCTGCAGCGCCTCTCCGCCTCGCGCATGAACTCGCCGCTCGGCACGTTCACGCCGCCCTCCCCCTGCACGGGCTCCAGGAAGAGCGCGGCGGCCTCCTCGAACGGCGCGGACTCCAGCGATTTGACGTCCCCGTAGTCCACGAAGTGCACCCTGGGCAGCAGCTGAGAGAAGGGCTTCCTGTACTTCTCCCCCCACGTGATGGACAGGGCCCCCAGGGTCTTGCCGTGGTAGGAGCCCTTGGCGGCCATCAGGAGGGAGCGGCCGGTCGCCTTCACGGCGATCTTTATCGCCGCCTCCACCGCCTCCGCGCCGCTGTTCGCCATGTAGGCCGCGGACATGTTCCTCGGGAGCGCGTCGAAGAGCTCCTCCAGGAATTCGGCCCTGGCGGGGCTGTAGAGGGAGGCGTGGCAGATGGAGTTGCGGTCCAGCTGGGCCCTTATGGCGTCCAGGACCTCCTTCCTGCCGTGGCCCAGTATCGCCACGCCGTAGCCGGCCATGAAGTCGAGGTAGGCGCGGCCCGATGCATCCCATATGTAGGCGCCCTGCGCGCGATCCACCACTATCCCGAACCTCTGGAACGTGCGGAGGAGCCTCGAGTCCTCGACCTCCACCACGCGCGACGGATCCAAACCCCTCACCTCCTCACGAGC
Source organism: uncultured Nitrososphaerales archaeon (assembly GCA_964343285.1). Taxonomy (GTDB): domain Archaea; phylum Thermoproteota; class Nitrososphaeria; order Conexivisphaerales; family Conexivisphaeraceae; genus Conexivisphaera. The sequence goes on along the minus strand of CAYFJD010000015.1, from coordinate 9,463 downwards.
GTCCCCGAGCCCTCGAGCGCCCTGCTCACCGGGGATTCGACCCTGCCGTCCGATATCATCACCCTTCCCACGCCGCCCTCGAGCGCCTCGGCGGCCGCGAGCAGCTTCTTGTCCATGCCGGGCCCGACCTTCGCCATCCGCTCCCTGGCCTCCGCGGCCGTCAGCTCCCCGACGAGGTTGCCGCCCTCGTCCAGGAGCCCGGCCACGTTCGTCAAAAGCACGAGCGCCTCCGCCCTGAGGGCGGAGGCCACGTAGGCCGCCGCCCTGTCGGCGTCCACGTTGAGGACCTCGCCCTCCCGGTCTATGGCGACTGGGGATACGACCGGCGTGAACCCCGAGCCGATGAGCGCCTCGAGGATCTGCGGACGGACCTCCACTATTTTGCCCGTGTAACCCCCATCTATGGCGCGCTTCCTCCCCCTCTCATCTATTATTATCAGGCGCTTCTTGCGCTCGGCCAGTATCAGGCCGCCGTCCACCCCCGAGAGCCCGAAGGCGTCGACGCCCCTCGCGCGGAGGGCCGCCACTATCTCCGTGTTTATCCTGCCGGCCATGACCATCGCGAATATCCAGGCGGTCTCCCTATCGGTATAGCGGCTCCTTATCCCGGTCGGGGACGTCACGAACTGCTGCTTCACCCCCATCCTCTCGGCCACCTCCGTCACGACGGCGCCGCCGCCGTGGACGAGCACCACCTTGCGATCCCTGGTCAAGCGGGCGACGTCGTCCAGTATCCGCCCGAGGAACCCGCCGTGGATCAGGCTGCCGCCGACCTTCACGACTATCAAGCCGCATCGCCTCACACGGGGTGCAGGGGGGCGGCGTCCAGCGCGGTCCTCTCGTCGAACCCCAGCATCAGGTTCATCGCCTGGACGGCGCTGCCCGCGGCGCCCTTCATCAGGTTGTCTATGGCCGAGAGCACAACTATGCGGTTCGTGTGGGCGTCCAGCTCGAAGCCGACGTCGGCGAAGTTCGACCCTATGACTATCTTTGGGTCCGGGTACCTGAAGACGCCCTTCTTGTCCCTCACGAACCTGATGAACGGCTCGCCGCTGTACATCTCCCTGTAGGCCCGCCATATCTTGGCCTGGTCCATGTTGTCGCCGTCGGTGAAGACGTGCGAGGTGGAGAGTATGCCGCGGACCATGTTGACGGCGTGCGCGCTCATGGCGATCGAGTAGCTGCGGCCGGACACCGCGCGCAGCTCCTGCTCTATCTCCGCCACGTGCCGGTGGCCGGCGGGGCTGTACGGCCTCACGACCCCGAACCTCTCCGAGAAGTGGGTGGCGAGGGACGGCTTCCCCCCCGCCCCGGAGGATCCGACCTTCACGTCCACCACCACCCTTTCGTCCGCGATGAGCCCGCGGCGCGCGAGGGGCGCCAGCCCGAGGATCGCCGCGGCCGCGTTGCAGCCCGGCGCGGCCGCGTACTTGGCGCCCCTCAACTCGTCCCTGTGGAGCTCTGGCAGCGCGTAGACGAACTTGCCCAGGAGGTCGGGGTACGGGTGCTTGAAGTGGTACCAGGTCTCGTAGGCTGAGGGATCCTTGAGCCTGAAGTCCGCGCTCATGTCGATTATCCTCACCCCCAGCTCCATGATCTTCGGGGTGATCTTCACCGACGTCCCGTGCGGCACCGAGATGAACGCCAGATCCGACCTGGAGGCCACGTCGACGGGGTCCTCCCCCGTGAACTGCATGTCGAGGACGCCCTTGAGGTTCGGATGGACCCTGTGGAGGTATTCGCCCGCGTGCTGGCGCGAGTGGGCCGCCACTATCTCAACGCCGGGGTGCCTCGCCAGGATCCTGAGGAGTTCGCCGCCGACGTAGCCGGAGGCGCCTATTATGGATACCTTGACGGCACCGCTCATCTCCTGGCGACCCTCCTCGCGTACTCTATTATCTTGGCCGCCACGTCGACCCCCGTCGCAAGAGATACCCCGTGGAACTCCACGCCCCCGTTCACCTCGTGGACGAGGAGCCCCTCGTCCGTCTCCATCGCGTCGACGCCCAGCACGCCCCCGCCCACGGCCTCCGCCGCCTTTAATACTATCTCGCGCTCGCCGTCGCCGAGGTAGGCCGGCTCGGCCCTCCCGCCCCTGGCTATGTTCGTCCTCCAGTCGCCGGGGGGCTGATAGCGGTACTCCGCCGCCACTATCTCGTCCCCGACCACCACCGCGCGGAGATCCCTCGGCGGGCGCCTCACGTACTCCTGCAGGTAGTACACCTGGTAGGTCGGGTCGCTGATCAACCTCCTGAACTCCACCAGCGCGTTCGCGTCGTCCCTGTCGTCGACCTTGGTCACCATGCGCCCCCAGCTCCCGACCACCGGCTTCACCACGATCGGATACCCGTGGCGCTCCATGAACTCCAGGGCGGACTCGTCGGAGAAGGACACGTAGGTCTTCGGCGTCGGCACCCCGTTCTTGACGAGCTCCAACGAGGTGAGGAGCTTGTTCCCCGTTATCAGGGACGTGGTGAACGAGTTTATCACCCTGCGGTTGAAGCGCTCGAGGATCGCGGTGTAATAGAGGCCGCGATAGTGGCTCAGGCACCTCTGCAGCACGACGTCGGCCTCCCTGACCTCGGCGGGCAAAGTCGACTCGTCAGATATATCTATACTATTGGATTTTACATCTACTATGCTCGCCTTTAGACCCGCGTTTAGCGCGGCCGCGTAAAGCGCCTTCTCCTCCCACCTCAACCTATCTGTGAGGATCGAGATGATATTCGCCAAGCGTGACTACTCGCCCCAGTCCTCCTTGACTTCCTCGGCCGGTTTCAGCTCGGCGCGTCCAGCCTTGGGATCCACGGACACGACCTCGTACTCGGTGCCGCAGTCAGGACACGAGACTATCTCGCCCGGGAGGGCGTCGTCCGGGACCGTTATCGTGCCGCCACACTCCTGACACTGAACCTTTATAGGCATTCAGACACCCCCCATTATCTCGCGCGCCCGCTCCTCTAGGAGCGAGCGGGATTTTTTAAGTTCTTCCATCACGACGTCCCTCCAGGACAGGACGTGCCTGAGCTTCGTCTCCAGGTCTATGGCCAGGGCGTCGAACCCGTCGCCGCTCATGCCCACGTGACCCCTCCTCCTCACGGCCTCCGCCGGGTCCATGACCGAGGCGAGCTCCCCCTCCGGTATCTCCACGCGGTATCCCTCCTCCGCGGCCGCCGACTCTATCAGGCCCTTGAGGGCCGGCCCCCAGGTCAACCCCTGGTCCAGCGCGCGCCTGACCACCCTCCCGACTATCCTGTGGGAGGTCCTGAAGGGTATCCCGAACCTGACCGTCAGGTACTCGGCCAAATCGCTCCCAGTCACGAACCCCGCGGACGCGTCCCTGAGCATCCTCTCCGGGTTGGCCTTCATGCCCGCGACCGCCCCCGCGAGCACGTTGAGCGTGGAGAGGACGTCCTTGGAGGCCCTCCACAGGTAGGGGGTGGCGTCCTGCAGGTCCAGGTTGTAGGAGTACGGGAGGGACTTCAATATGGCGACCACAGCGACCAACGAGGCGAGCGGCGACGCCGCCTTCGCCCTGGCGAGCTCCGCGACCACCGGGTTCTTCTTATGGGGCATTATGCTGCTGGTCGCGGAGTACTCGTCCGGCAGCTCGATGTAGGAGAACTCCTGGGAGGACCACAGGACCAGGTGTTCCGCTAGCCTCGAGGCCTCCACGGAGATGGAGAGCATCGCGGCCAGCACCTCGATCATGTAATCGCGCGACGAGACGGCGTCCACCGTGTTGCGTATCACGTCCTTGAAGCCCAGGAGCGAGGCTAGGGCGTAGCGGTTCAGCCTCACCGTGGAGCCGGACATGGCCGCCGCCCCGAGGGGGGACAGGTTGACCCTGTTGTAGGACTCGACGAGCCTGTGGAGGTCCCTGAGGATCTCCTCCGCGTGGGCCAGCAGGACGTACCCGAGCGTCACCGGCTGCGCGGGCTGCAGGTGGGTGAAGCCCGGCATAGTGTAGTCGCGGAACTCCCTGGCCTTCTCCACGAGCTTCAGGGCCAGCTGCGCGCCGGATCCGACCACGTCGAGTATGTACTCCCTGAGGCGCATGCGTATGGCCGCCGCCACCTGGTCGTTCCTGCTCTTCCCAAGGTTGAGGTTCTCGCCGGCGCGGCCCGCCTCCTCTATCACCTTGGCCTCGACGAGCATGTGGGCGTCCTCCATCTTCGGCATCTTGGACATCGCGCCTTGGTCGACCTTCGACAGCGCCCTGAGGATCGCCGCGGCCTCCTCCCTGCTGATGTAGCCGGATGAGTGGAGCATCACCACGTGGGCCATGTTTATCTCGACTATCGCGTTGAATATCTCGACGTCGTCCGAATAACTGCTGATGTAGTTGACGACGTCGGCGAGGACGCCGGGCCCCAGCCTGCCCTCCCTGTAGATGTCCGACGCCATCCTAGCCCGACACCTTGGACCTGACGGAGTTGGCCGTTATGGTCTGCATGCCCCAGATCTCTATGAACCCTACGGCCATCTGCTGGTTGTACTTGGACTCCTTCGCGTAGGTCGACATCTCGTGCCTGTAGAGGGAGTACCCGGAACGCCTGCCGACCACCGAGAGGCTTCCCTTGTAGAACTTCAGCCTCACATCCCCGCTGACGACCCTCTGGGTCGACTCCACGAACGCGTCTATGTGCTGCCTCAGGGGCTCCAGCCAGAGGCCGTTGTAGACGAGCCTGGACCATATGTCCTCGAGCGCCTGTTTGGCGGAGAGCTCGTGGACCGTCAGCGTCAACTTCTCGAGGTCCCTGTGCGCCTCGAGTATCGCGAGCGCGGCCGGCACCTCGTAGACCTCCCTCGACTTTATCCCGACCAACCTGTCCTCTATGTGGTCTATGAGGCCGACCCCGTTCCTCCCGGCTATCACGTTGAGCCTCTCTATCAGCTCCACGGGCGGCAGGCTCTCCCCGTCTATCTTGACCGGGATGCCGCGCTCGAAGGTCAGCGTCACGTACTCGGGCTTGTCCGGGGCCTTCTCCGGCGGCGTGACCCACTCGTAGACGTCCTCCTCGGGCTCCGAGAACGGGTCCTCGAGGGGTCCGCTCTCGATGGACCTCCCCCAGAGGTTCTGGTCTATGCTGTACTTGCTCTTCTTCTCCGATATCGGCAGCCCCCTGCTCCTCGCGTACTCCAGCTCCACGTCCCTCGTGAGCCCCCAATCCCTCACGGGCGCGAGGACCTTCAGCTCGGGGTCCAGGGCCCTCACAGTGATGTCGAACCTCACCTGGTCGTTGCCCTTCCCGGTCGAGCCGTGCGCCACCGCGTCCGCCCCCACCCTGTGGGCCACCTCCACAAGCTTCTCCGATATCAGGGGCCTGCCGAGCGCGGTGCTGAGCGGGTACTTGCCCTCGTAGAACCCGTTCGCCTTTATGGCCGGGTGCACGAAGCGCTCGACGAACTCCTCCCTCGCGTCCACGAAGAAGTGCTGCTTGGCGCCTATCTTGTAGGCCCTCTCCTCTATCTCGCGGAAGTCGTCGCGCTGCCCCAGGTCCAGGGTGAGCGTGTAGACCTCCGCGCCGTACTTCTCCTGGAGCCACTTTATCATAACGGATGTATCCAGTCCCCCCGAATAGGCCAGGACTACCTTTCCTATTGAGCTCAACGCGGGAACTTCCCGGCATCCCCGAGCTTATTATCTTTGCCGAAGCCCGCCGGGGTTGCGCAACCCCAGCGGATCGGGCCCGGGCTGGAGCTCCCGGGCCAAGCGACCGGCGCGACGTCCATCGAGGGGAGGCGCTAGATCGCGTATATCAAGAGGACGCCGCGGCGGCCCGCCCTGAGCTCCGCCACGATCTCCCTGGGGATGTCGCGGGCGGCCGCGGTGGACCTGACGGCTATGGTCCTGGGGCTGGCGAACGCGCTCCTCCTGATGACGGCGGACCTGGGGTCCGACAGCTCCAATTCGGGGAGACCCCACGCCTCGAACGAGAACGACAGCCCGCCGACCTCCACCTTGAGGAGGAGCCTGCCGCCCGACCTTATGTGCCGCTTAAGCCCTTCGCTCAGCCCGGCCGCGCCCTTGTCCGCGCCGACTCCTATTATGCAGTCGCCCCTCGGAGTCAGGTAGTCCTCGGTGGTGATCTCGATCGTGTTCCTGTTGGTGGCCCTCACGTTCGGATGGCCCACGAACTCTATCGAGTCCATCGGCGCTGTAGCCATCCTCCCCCACGAGGGGGACGAACACGCACTCCATTAATTCTTCTGAGCGGTAGGAATTGCCGCTCCTGCGCACCTTGGTGAGCACCTGATACCCGGGCGGACCCAGCGGGACCAGCAGTATGCCGCCGTCCTTGAGCTGCGCGAGAGGGTACCTGGGGATTCGGGGGGCGGCGGCCGTTATCACCACGCGATCGTAGAGCGGCCCCTCGTGCCTCGGCGGATATCCCAGGGAGCCGTCCCCCAGGACCACATCGACGCGATCTAGGTATCCGGCCCTCCTGAGGTTGGCGCGCGCGAACTCCACGAGCTCGGGGACGCGCTCCACGCTCACGACCTTACCCTCGCGCCCCGCCAGCTCCGCGAGGAGCGCCGCGTTGTACCCGCTCCCGGTGCCCACCTCCAGGATCCTGTTCCCCTCCTCCACCTCCAGCTCCTCCAGCATTATGGCGACCATGTGCGGCGCCGATATCGTCTGGCCGGTGTCGCCCAGGGGCAACGGGACGTCCTCGTAGGCCCGGCGCTCCATGCCCGGCCACACGAAGAGCTCCCGGGGGACCTTGAGCATCGCCTCCTCCACCCTGCGCGACCTGATGATCCCCTGGCGCTTCAGCGAGTTCACGAGCGAGCGGGCTTCCTCGGACGTCATCCGAACCACTTGTCCAGGCTCTCGGTGTGGGCCGGGGCGCTGGCCGTCAACCTCCTGAGCGCGTTAGTCACCCTCTCCTCGGAGAAGTCGTGCTCGCGGCACAGGAAATCCACGATCCTCCTCTCGTCCGGCTGCCGCCACTCCAGCTTGCCCGGATCCACGACGTCGGGGGTGAGGAAGATCCTCCTTATCGCGGCGTAGTCTATGGACCTCAGCTCCTCGCGGAGCTCAGCTATGTTCTCCAGCCTGCCGTACTTCTTTATGTAGTTGTAGGCCTTGACGGGCCCGATCCCCCTGATGCCGTCCGGGTTGAAGTCCGTCCCTATCAGTATCGCGAGGTCCACCAGCTGTTCCCTGGTCAGGCCGAGCTCCTCCAGGACCTGCTGGAGCTCCAGCACCTCCGGCGTCACCTCCACGTAGACGTCCTTCTTGGGCAACTTGCGCCTGCCCGATATCGTGAGGTTCCTGACGAGGACCGGCGACCCGAAGAGGAGCGAGTCGTAGTCCTGGGAGACGGAGGCCCACGCGTACCCCTTGGCAGCCAGGTAGGCGGCCTCGGCCTCCCCCTCGCTGGGTGCCTGGACCCATGGAACCCCGAGGGCGTCGAGCAGCTGCTTGGCGTCCTCGACCATGTAATCCTTCAGCCTGGCGCTCAGGGAAGCGTAGGTTCTGGCGGCCTCCACGTCGCCGCGCCTGAGCGCCTCCTCGTACTTCGCCCTGGCGGCCTCCCTCTGCCTTATGCGGTTCTCTATCTCCTGGGCCTTCAACTCGGGCGGCTTCCCGTCGAACACGTAGACTGGCTTCACGCCCTTCTCCAGCAGGTTCAGCGTCCTGTAGTAGAGACCGCTCAGGTGGCTGGTCACCCTGCCCTTCGAGTCGGTCAGCGGCTCCCCGGCCTCCCCCCTTATCACCGCGAGGAATTGGTAGAGCGCGTTGTACCCATCTATCGCCACAACCCTGCCGTGCAGCTCCTCCAACTTCACCTGCCTCCGGCTCTTTATGAGAGGCCCCAGGTCTACCCCCAATGCCCCCTCGATCGAATCGCGCCGCCGGACGTATTTGCGTTGCGGTCGCCGGGCGCTCATTGGACTTGGTCGTCCGGCGGCGCCTCCTCCGCCTGGCCGGCCTCGACCGGCTGCTCCACGAATTCTATCCTGCGCTGGTCCCTCGAGACCTGCACCACTGTGATGAAGCCCGCCGACTCGAGCTTCAACAGGACGTCGTCGAGCTCCCTCCTGGTCAAGTCCGATATCATCCTCTTGAGCGAATTGTAGAGCTCGTTGGCGTCTATCACGCGCGAGGAGCTCACGATCTCGTAGACCCGCCAGTAAAGATCCCTCATTCCGCTACAGGTAGGGCTGCCTCGTCTCGCTATAAATCCTACTGTTGAGCCTCTGCTCGACCTTCGAGAAGTACTCCAGCACCTCCCTCGTCACGGTGGGCCTGACGGACCTCAGGGCGGCCTCGAAGTCCTGGCGCCGCACGGAGGTCCTGCCGTCGGACATGGCGCTGAGGGCTGCCTCGCGGACGAGGGCCTTGAGGTCCGCGCCGGTGTAACCCTCGGTCCTCCTGGCCAGCTCGCCCATGTCCACGTCGTCGGAGAGCGGGACCCTGCGCGTGAGTATCCTGAGGATCTCCTCCCTCTCATCTACGCCCGGGGGCGGCACGTATATCAACAGGTCGAACCTGCCCGGCCTGAGCAGCGCCGGGTCCATGAGCTCCGGCCTGTTCGTCGTCCCCACCACGTAGACGCCCGAGAAGTCCTCTAGCCCGTCGAGCTCCGTCACGAGCTGGCTCACTATAGTCTCGGGGGACCAGCCGCCCGACGAGTAGGCCCTCGTTGGGGCGAGCGCGTCCACCTCGTCCAGCAGGACTATGGCGGGCGACGCGTTCTTCGCCTTCTTGAAGATCTCCCTTATCGCGCGCTCGCTCTCCCCGACCCACTTGCTGAGCAGCTCCGGGCCGCGCACCGTTATCAGGTTGGCGCCCGACTCGTTGGCGAGGGCCTTGGCTATGAGGGTCTTGCCGCAGCCGGGGGGGCCGTACAGGAGCACCCCCCTCGGCGGCTCTATCCCCAGCTTCTTGAAGGACTCGGGCTCCCTTATCGCCTTGACGACGTTGTTGTAGAGCTTGGCCTTGACCTGGGAGGCCCCGCCGATGTCGCTGAACGAGATCGGCGACCTCTCCGCGTAGAACTCGCGGAGGGCCGAGGGCCCGACGACCTTCATGGCCTCCAGGAAATCCGCGTGCGTGACCTTGATCTTCTCGAGGACGGAGGCGGGTATCTCCCCCATCTCAAGGTAGTTCTTGGGCAACGTCCTCCTGAGCGCGTTCATCGCCGCCTCCCTGCACAGCGCCTTGAGGTCGGCGCCGGTGTAACCGTGGGTTATCCTCGCCATCTCCCTGAGGTCCACGTCCCTGGCGAGGGGCATCCCCCTCGTGTGTATCTGGAGTATCTCCAATCTGCCCTGCTGGTTGGGGACGCCTATCTCTATCTCCCTGTCGAACCTCCCGGGCCTCCTCAGGGCCGGATCTATATCGTCTATGCGGTTGGTGGCCCCGATGACTATCACGTTGCCCATGGACTCCATGCCGTCCATGAGGGCCAGGAGCTGGGCCACCACCCTCTTCTCGACCTCCCCCGTC
>CAYFJD010000014.1:0-13500 GCA_964343285.1 uncultured Nitrososphaerales archaeon | reverse complement strand
GTGTAAGCCATGCGCCACGAGCCGGGGGCCAGGTAGAGGGCGAGCGTTCCGTTGACGACGGAGGCCCCGGAGGGCGGCGAGTTTATGTAGATGAGCGACGCGTTGTGGGGCAACAGCACCTCCGTCGAGTAGGGGGTGGTGAAGTTGGCGTACCAGGCCACGGGACCCTTCTCCAGCAGGTCGAACGCGTAGTAGTCCACGTAGACCGTCCCGTTGGCGCCCGGCAGTAGCTCCACGGTGCCGTCGGAGAGGGTAAAGGGCACCGGCGAGCCGTTGGCGTAGCGGACGACGAGGCCCTCCGGCAGGCCTATGAGCGTGAAGTTGGCCGGCTGGTGGGCCACGACCTGCCCGTATATCACCACGTGGGCGTACCCGTCCTGGTAGAGGACGATGGTCGCGTGGGGCGAGCTGGCGGCGAACGCCAGGAGGAGCGCGAGCGCCAACAGCCGGCCCAATGCTTCCCCGGTTACGGGGAGGATGTTTATTAACGGTTGCCGATCGAGGACGCCCTCTCGGCGAGCCTGACCGCGGCGTTCAGCGCCAGGCCGACCAGGATCAGGACGGCGGACGTGCTTATCGCGGCGGCGGAGCCGTAGTACTCGTAATACTCGTAGATCTTCACGGAGGCGACCGACAGGCCGGCGAAGGGGCCGGCGGCCAGCGCGTACGCCACCACGGCTATTGAGCCGAACTCGCTCATGGCCCTCGATATCGCTATCAGGGAGGCCGTCACCAGGCCCCCCTTGGACGCGGGGATCACCACGGAGAGGAGCGCCTCCATCTCCGACGCGCCGAGCCCCCTGGCGTATTCCTCGTAGTCCCTCGGGAGGGCCTGGAAGTAGGATTTGAGGGACTTGACGTATATGGGGGCCGAGACCACCACCAGGGCGGCCAAGAGCCCCCAGAAGGTGTCGAAGAAGTTCACGCCGATCGCCTGGAGGGCCCTGCCGAGCGGGGTGAGGGGGCTGTCTATGAACACGAGGGCCACCCCCACTATGGGATGCGGGATGGACGCCGGCAGGTCGACGAAGGCCTCAAGGACCCCGTTTCCGCCGCGCGAGAGGTAGTAGGACAGCGGCGTGAACGCGAGGACGATGACCGCGGCGGCCGCCGCGGAGGAGGCGAGCGTCAGCTCCACGGAACCGAGGAACCCGCGCGAGAGCAACAGGGGGGCGTCCAGGTACTCTGTGAATCCGTAGGCTAGAAGGAAGAGTACGGGGATCGTCATCAGGGCCGCGGACGCCAGGGATACGAGGGTGATCGTCCTCATCCGAGGCCGCCCGCCTCCTCGAGGTACCCCTCCTTGATGAGCGCTTGGATCCACTGCGGCACCTGCGTCGAGTTGAAGAGCAGGGCCGGCCTGAGCGGGACCAGGCCGTAGGCCGAGAGGTTACCCGACTCCCTCAGGGCGTAGGAGACGAACTCCTCGGCCTCCCCCCGATCCACCGCCCCCCTGGGGACGGTCAGGTAGAGGAAGATGGGTGACCCCCTGAAGGTGACGTTCCCAAACGTCACGGAAACCGACGAGTACAGCGACGAGTAGTTGACCTCCCCCAGGTTCACCTGGGGAGGGAGGGATATATAGCTCAGGTTCTTGGCCACCGCCGCCGATTTATATATGAATAGGAAGTTCAGGTCGCCGGCCTGGAGCGGCGCCACGAGGGCCGCGGCGCTGGGAGCGGTCACGACCGCGGCGCTGTTGTAGAGCCTGTCGTAGAAGTAATCCGCGTCGCCGTTCGCGTATTCGTAGCCGGCGAGCTTGAGGACTAGCCAAGCCCTGTAGCCGGCGGGATCCTCCAGCGGGTTGGATATCCCGACCTTGACCTCCCCGCTCGTCAGGAGGTAGAAGAATCCGCTCCAGTTGCCGTCGCGGGCGTCGGCCAAGGCCTCGCGTGCGTAGGCGTTCGCCGACACGCTGGATTCGGTGTACGCCAGCACCATCTGATCCGAGGCGAAGGCTATGACCCAGCCGGGCGACGCATCCCCCAGGAACCTCGGCCCCGCCGCCGAGGCGTCGACGGGGATGAAGACGGACGCCGGCTCCCCCAGCGCTATCTCCCTGGCGAGGGCGAAGGAGCCGCCGGACTTCAGCACGTAGGGCACTCCGTACTGGCGCTGGAACGAGGAGGCCAGGTACTTGGCCTCCCCAACGTAGGCGTCGGCGACCCATATGTACAGCGTTCCGCCGCGGCCCGGGTGGAAGGCGACGAGCGCGAGCGCCAAAATTGCGGCCGCCGCTAAAGCGGCCATTAAAGCGGGTTTGTTCACGCGGGGGAAGGGGACCGCGGCCTTAATAAACGTTTAGTATTCCATAATATTAAACTAAAACGTTTAAAGCGGCTTCAGCCTCCCGGAGTCCATCAGGTAGCAGCCGTCCGAGTCCTCCACCTCCGACGGATCGTGGGTGACGACGATCGCGTCGATCCCCCTGGACCTGACGAGGGAGGAGAACGAAGAAAGGAACTCGCGCCTGTCGCTGATGGCGGAGAAGGCCTCGTCGACCAATATGGCCCTCGGGCGGGACAGTATGGCGGTCGCCACGGACACCCTCACCCTGTTGCCGGCGCTCAGCGCGTCCACGGGCCCGGACCAGTCCATCGGGACGCCCAGCGCCGACGCGACCTCCCTCACTTCCCCCTCGGCCGCGGGAACCCCCCTGACCCTGGCGCCCCACCGCAGGTGATCCGCCAAGGATTTGGATGGAAGGTAGGAGTTCTGGCCTATGAGGACCACGCCCCTCCTCTCAGGCGGGAGATCCGTTACGTCGACGCCGTCCACCCTCACGTAACCCGAGTCCGGGCGCAGGTGGCCGGCCACCAGCCTGAGGAAGGTGGTCTTGCCGGACCCGTTCCCGCCGGTTATGCAAGTTATGCCCGAACCGCTGTAGTGGACGTCGAGGACGAACTGGCCGAGCCTCTTGAGGACCGCCGCTTGGATCATCTCCGTCACCGCGGGCTAACAAGGTTTATAAATATGGACTAGGGATGCGCGAACCGCGGGTGGTCTTCATTGTGGCCGGTTCGTTGATTAGGGTGGATCTGCCCCCGGACGAGGTCCCCGACAAGTGGTACAACATCCTGGCAGATCTCCCGGAGGAGCTGCCGCAGCCGTTCGATCCCGAGGGGGGAAGGAGGCTCGAGCTCCTGAGGAGGGCTATGCCGTCCGCGCTCTTCGAGCTGGAGTCCTCCAGGGAGAGGTACCACAGGATACCCGAGGAGGTGCGCGAGAGGTACCTCCAGGTGGGGAGGCCCACCCCCCTGATCAGGGCCAGGAGGCTCGAGGAGTACCTGGACGCCCCGGTAAGGATATACCTCAAGATGGAGGGGTACAACTACGCGGGAAGCCACAAGAGCAACTCCGCCCTGGCGTGGGTGTACTACGCGCTGAGGGACGGGGCGAACCTGATCACCACGGAGACGGGGGCCGGACAGTGGGGCAGCGCCGTGGCCCTGGCCGCCGCCCTCTTCAGGGTGAAGGCTCACATCTTCATGGTCAGGGCCAGCTACGACGCGAAGCCGCTGAGGAGGTTCCTCATGCAGATGTACGGCGCGGAGGTGCACCCGAGCCCGAGCGAGCTGACGGAGTTCGGGAGGAGGCTGCTGAGGGAGAACCCCGGGCACACGGGGAGCCTCGGCGTCGCCATAACTGAGGGCGTGGAGTACGCGCTCGAGAACGGCGGCAAGTACGTCGCGGGGAGCGTCCTGAACACGGACATACTGTTCAAGACGGTGGCGGGGCTGGAGGCCGTGAGGCAGATGGAGATCATCGGAGAGGACCCAGACGTGATGATAGGGGTCGTGGGGGGCGGCAGCAACTGGGGAGGCGCGTTCTTCCCGTTCATAGGGGAGGAGCTGAGGAGGGGGAGGATCAGGCGCAGGTACATAGCTGTTGGGGCCTCGGAGGTCCCGAAGGTGACGAGGGGGATCTATAGGTACGACGATCCGGACGCCGGCGGCGTGCTGCCGCAGCTGAAGATGTACACGATAGGATCCGACTTCGTCCCGCCGCCCATCTACGCGGGAGGCCTCAGGTACCACGCGGTCGCCCCGGCGCTCTCGTACCTGATGAACAAAGGGTACGTGGAGGGGAGGGACTACGACCAGGACACCGTCTTCAGGATGGCGAGGGTATTCGCCCAGACGGAGGGCTACGTCCCGGCGCCGGAGACCGCGCACACGCTCCCGGCGATCAAGGAGGTCGCGGAAGAGGCCAGGAGGACGGGGGAGAGGAAGGTCGTACTGGTCAGCTTCAGCGGGCACGGGCTGTTGGACCTGGGCAACTACGCGGACGTGCTGGGCTTCAGGGGCCGAACGAGGAGCCTCGGGCGGGATTCGAACCCGCGGCCTCCGCCTTACCAAGGCGGCGCTCTAACCGGCTGAGCTACCGAGGCGCATGCGAATCGCCCAGACTCCATTTATAAGCGTTCCCCTCCCACTCCGGGGCGTGAAGGTGGAGAGGGTGGGGGTGAGGGGAAACCTCGCGCTCCTCTCGCCCTATCCAGCCGCCGTCCTGGGGGACTCGTTGCTCGTGGCCGACCTGCACCTGGGCATGGAGGAGGACCTCGAGTCTCAGGGCGTACACGTTCCATACAACGTCTCGGCCGACGTCAGGGGGATGGTCCTCGAGGCCCTCGCCTCGAGCGGCGCCAGGAGACTAGTCGTGCTGGGCGACCTCAAGCACGAGTTCGGGTCGGGCCTCTACGCCGAGTACGAGGAGGTGAGGGACCTCGTGGAGGGCGCTAGGAGGCTGGGAGCGGGCGTCGTGCTAGTCCGCGGCAACCACGACAACTTCATCGCGCCGGTTCTGAGGAGGCTCGGAGGGGAGGTGTTCCAGGACTTCCTGAGGATGGAGGATTGCTGCCTCCTGCACGGCCACGCGGACTTCAGCCCGCGCGATAACGGGTGCGAGTGCGTCGTAATGGGGCACGAGCACCCGACGGTCGTCCTCAGGGACGAGGTGGGCGTGAAGCACAGGTTCAAGGCGTTCCTGTGGGGGGAGGTGGAGGGCGCGAGGGTTCTGGTGCTCCCGAGCCCCAACCCGCTGGCGCAGGGTATGCCGGTGAACGAGGTGGGGCGCGAGGACCTGCTCTCCCCCCTCCTCAGGAGGGCCGACGTGGACTCCTTCGAGGTCTACGCGGTGGAGCCCCGCGAGGCCCTGGTGCACATGGCGACGGTGAGGGCCCTGAGGGCCCTGTTGGCGGCCTAGGGACGGGCGAACTCGACCCCCTCGGAGCTCGTCACGATGGCGCGGTGGACGAAGTAGGCCTGGCGCACTGCGAGCTCCGAGTCGAACTCGTTCAGCGCGGAGACCGCGTCGACCGGGTACACGACGTTGTACCCCCTGACCGAGGCGCCCGAGACCGCCTGGAGGACGCAGATGTTGGCCACGGTGCCGGCCACCACCAGCGTATCGACCTTCAGGAGCCTCAGGTAGTGGTCCAGCGGGGTGCCGTAGAACGGATCTATCGTCTGCTTCCTCACGACCAGGTCGCGGGGGCCGGGCGCCAGCTCCTGGATTATCTCGGAGCCCCAGGTCCCGGCGACGGCGTGCTCCCCCCATATCTTGAACTCGGGGTCGTCGGGGAGGTGCCAGTCCTGCGTGTAGAGCACGGGGACCCTCGAGGACCTGGCGCGCTCCAGGAGCAGCCCTATCCTGGGGACCGTGTCGGGGGCGGAGGGGACGAAGAGCTTACCCCTGGGATCGACGAAGTCGTTCTGCATGTCGACCACCAGCAGGGCTGAGGTCGTAGGGTCCAGGTGGACCTCCTTCGCCACCTCGTACTCCGGCACGACTATCTTCCTGAGGCCCGCCATCGTCCGCGCCTGCGGCGGCCCCTTCTCTTAAGCGCTTTCTCCCCGTATATCTCGGACACGAGCTCCATCAGCCTCGCGACGTCCTCCTCGCCGAAGCTGAACTCGTGCCTGTAGGGGCAGTCCGGATCGAGCACCGCGCGGCCCTCGTCCAAGTGCCAGACCAGCGGGTAGAGCCGGCACCCCTCTGGCCTCGACTCGTAGACCGTGCAGAGCCCGTCCTCGCCGAGGAAGACGCAGCTGCCGTCCCCCCTCGTGGCCAGCACGGGGACGCCGTCCACGAAGCGCACGAAGTCCCCGCGCGCGTAGCCCAACGACTCCAGCCTGGCGATGTCCTCCTCGCGGAGCGGCATCTCCGTGCCTACGCAGCACGCGTGGCATCCGTGGGCCAGGCAGGGGTTCGCGCGGGCCATGGCCCGGGATCACAGCCTCAGCCCGTAGGCCTTCGCGAAGCGCTCGAGCCTCTCGTACTCCTCGAGGAACTTCGCTCCCACGTCGGTCAACCTGTAGCCCCTGCCGTCGCCGGACTCCACGACCTCCAGCATGCTACTCCTGGTCAGCTCCTCCAGGATCTCGGTCAACTTGTTGTAGGAGGTGTTCGCCTTCCTCATGATCATAGATATCCTTGCGAAGCCCTCGCCGCCCGACCCGTCCCTCACCGCCCTGAGGACGTCGGCGTACAGGCGGACGCGGTTCCTGTAGGCGTTCATCCACCTCCCCCCGAGCCCCTGAACGAGTAGACGCCCGAGGCGAGCAGCAGGGCGTAGCCCGCGACCTGCACGATCTCCGTGATGAGATAGTTCGAAATGCCGAACTGGGTGAACCCCATCGTCAGGGAGGCGAAGATCGCGTAGAGGCCCGCGGCCGACAGCGCCGCGACCCAGTACCTGTTCTCGGCGTAGAAGATGGTCGTCTCGACCGCGGCGTAGAGCACGAGGTAGAGCGAGACCCCCCTCGCCAGGGTGTAGGCGGCGAAGATCGGAGCCGGGAGGAGGGCCAAGAAGGCGTACTGGAGGGGAGGGCGCTGGGACACCGAGTAGGCGTGGGACACCGCGAGCGCGAGGAACGACGTGGCCATGCAGGCCGAGCTGAGGGCGAGCGCCAGGTCGGCGCCCAGCAGCCCCCACGCCAACTTGAGGGCTGAGCTGAAGGCCAGTAGCACGAAGGACGCCGCGAGGAGCCTGATGGTCCTCGAGGTCAGCCATAGAGCCGCCCTAGCGGAGAGCGCTGCCAGGGCCGTAGTCAGCGCGAGCTCCAACGAGTACACGGCCAGAAGCCCCGCCTGCAACGCGGGTGATTGCCCGGCCGAGGAAATAAACGTTAAAGCGGCCCGGAGGGGCAGCCAAGCGCATTCCATCTACAGCCGGGAAGATTTCGCGCCTGTATGGGGGCGCTCCGCCCGGCTCGAGAGCCGCCCGAGGCTCGATCGCGAACCTTTGGCCTCGGAATGGGCGTCCAAGGGGGAGCGGATGGACCCCCAGATGGCCGCCTCCTCCCTCACGAGCCTCCGGAGGAACTCCTCGAGGGGTCCCCGGTCTACCTCCAACCTCAGGTGGGCGAGCGCCAGGTCGTCTCCCGCCCTTTGGGAGACGACGTAGAACGCGAGCACGGCGGCGTCCAGCAGGAGCCCGGACCGTATCAGCGCCTCGGCCTTCCTGCGGAACACGTAGCCCTCGACCTCCTGGTCCAGTTCGTAGTACAGCATCCTCCTCACGGCGTCCACGGTCCTCCTGACGTGGGACAGCTCGCCCGGAGGGGCGTAGGGCATGACGCCCAGGGCGCGGGCCTGCCTCACCAGGTGGGCGGGCCTCGGTATCCTGCCGGCCGCCGCGATGGCCGCCGCGATCGTCAGCGCGTACGCCTTCATGGCGTAGTAGGGGGCGGCGGGCGTGCCGAGGGCCTGGATCCCCCTCGCAGAGCTCTCGGCCGCCTCGAGGGTTAGGCGCCTCGCCGCCCGGCGGGCCAGCTCCGCGGACCTCCCCTTCCAGGTGGCCTTGAGGGCGGCAGCCCTCATCGATTCGTCCTCCACTATCACCATGGAAGGCACCTCCTCGATCGGCGGGGAGGCCGCGCGTATTATCCTGACGACGCGGCTCCCGCTGCGCCAGACCTCCTGGCCGTCGGCCTCCGGGAAGACCGCGACGTCGATCGGGCACCACTCGTCGGGGACCCCCTCGGAGGCGCACCCGATTATCGCGACAGAGGATCCCCCCGCCCCACGGACGGCGCGCCTGACCAGGTCCTCCAGCGCACCCATTTTTAACAAGGTTTAAATACTAGTTAATTCCCTTCAGCAGTTGGGGTATAAAACCGTTTGGGGTGTTAATGGTTGGTCTACGGGCCAAGTTTCGTGGAGTACGAGCCCGGGTCCAGGTGTCCTAGGTGCGGGAAGGGCGCCCTCATCCTGGACCCAAACACGGGGGAGCTCACGTGCTCCGAGTGCGGGTTCGTGGTGAGGGAGAGGATCGAGGACCCGGGACAGGAGTGGCGGGCCTTCAGCAAGGAGGAGAAGGAGGACAGGAGCCGCGCCGGCGTCCCGCTCTCCCTGGCGATGCACGACATGGGGCTTGCCACGGTCATAGGCCCCAGGGACAAGGACGCGAGCGGAAAGCCCCTGGAGGCGCCCGTGAGGAGCATGATGCAGAGGCTCAGGACCTGGAACAGCAGGAGCCAGGTCCACGAGCCCGTGGACAGGAACCTGAGGCAGGCGTTCAACGAGCTCGACACCCTGGCGGACAAGCTCAGCGTTTCCCAGGCCGTCATAGAGAGGGCCGCGTACATATACAGGAAGGCCCTCGAGAAGGGGCTCGTCAGGGGGAGGAGCATCAGCGGCCTGATAGCCGCCTCCCTGTACGCGGCCTGCAGGGCCCTGGAGACCCCGAGGACGCTGAAGGACATAGCCGAGGTGAGCGGCCTGAAGAAGAAGGACGTGGCGAGGTGCTACAGGCTGCTGGTGCGCGAGCTGGACCTCAAGATGCCGATAGCCGATCCCATAAAGTCGGTGAGCAGGATAGCCAGCAAGGCGGGGCTCAGCGAGAAGGTCCAGAGGCGCGCCATAGAGATACTCAGGAAGGCGGCCGAGATGAGGATATCCGCGGGCAAGGACCCGATGGGGATGGCGGCGGCCGCCCTGTACATAGCGTGCGTCCTGGAGGGTGAGACCAAGACGCAGAAGGAGATAGCGGAGGCCGCCGGCGTGACGGAGGTCACCATAAGGAATCGCTACAAGGGGCTCAAGGCCGCCCTCGGGCTCGACGAGGCCCTCGCGGTGGCGGAGGCGAAGAGGCTGAAGGCCAAGGGAGAGGCAAACGCGGGCTGAAATCAGGCCTCCAGCTCCCTTTTTATCTCGTCAACCAACCTCAGGAGCACGCCGGGCTCTGACCCCTCCTCCACAAGCCCCGCGAGCTCCCCGAGGGCCAGGTAGGCGCGCTCCAGCCACTCCAGGTCGCGCCCCCGCGACGATATCAACTTGTAGATCTCCAGGAGCCCGAGCTTCACCTGCACGTACTCGCGCCTCCTGAGCGTCGGGCTCGCTATCAGCGACGCGGCCAGGCTCAGCGTCCTCCTGCGGTAGAGCCAGGCCGCCCTGGCGCTCTGGCCGAACTTTATGTAGGACCTCTCTATGTCCGTCAACTTCCTGGCGACCAACTATATCTCCTCCACGGTCCTGATCCTGCCCCTGGCCATCTCGCCCAGCATCTCGGCGTCCATCACGTCGGACAGCTCCCTCCTTATTAAATCCAGGTACATTTCCACCTCTGAGTCGTCCATGAACTGGAACATGTACCTGCCCTGGTAGGGCCTCGGCGCACCCTCCCTCCTCATCAGCTCGAAGTGCATGAACGGTTCCCCCCTCCTGACCGTTACCGTGTTGCGCTCGTTGTTCAGGTTCACCACCTCGAGCGCCAACCTCCCTATGAACCCGCTGTGGACCTTGGCGGCGTTCAGGAAGGAGAGCCCGAGCCTGCCGAAGCGGCTCTTGGCCGTGAGGTGGGCGACGTAGCCGGGCGGGACGAAGACTATCTCGTGCGACACCAGGTTCCTGTGCTCCAGGTACCTGATCTCCACGTCGTCGCGGACCGTGAGGACGTAGCCGTCGCCGTCCATCAGCTCCGGGTTGAACGGGTGCACGACCCTGTAGCGGGAGTTCAACTTCACGAACTCGTCGTACCCCAACACGCACACGCGCGGAGCCCCCCTCGCCTCCCACATATCCTTTCCTCGCGCGGTGGAGGGGACACGCTCAATACACCTCTATCCCGTCCTCCCTGAACCCCATCTCGACCAGGATCTCCTTTATCTTGTCGCGGTGATCGCCCTGCAGCATTATCGCGTTGTTCTTCACCGTCCCCCCGCACGCCAACCTCTTCTTGAGCTGCTTCGCTAAATCGTAGACGTCGAGCTCCTTCCCGTCCAACCCCTCTATGACGGTCATGGGCTTGCCGTAGCGCTTGGCCTCCAGCTTGACCACGATCTTGGACTGCTCCTTCTCGAGCTCGCCGCACACGCAGAGGTCCTTCGGAAGCCCGCAAACCGGACATATCTCCTGGGACACTGTTCGTGGTAGCCTTCCGCCGCTCCTCTTTTTAAATATATCTGAGGCAGCGGCGTCAAACGTCCAGCAGGAGGTGGAGGGAGCCGAGCGACGGTATCAGCGCGGGGACGCCGCGCGAGGCGAACCACCTGAAGGACCTTCCGGCGTCCACCGAGAGCCCGTACACGCCCACGAAGGTCGCGTCGAGGCCGGCCGCCCTCGCGGCCTCGACCATCATGAGGTCCTCCGCCGAGTCGCCCACGTAGATGGGCCTGGCGGAGCCCAGCCTCGAGGCCGCCTCCAGGAGGGGGCGGGGATCCGGCTTGGAGGTCCCGAGCTCGCCCGTTATTATCAGGTGGTCGGCGCGCACGACCTGGGCGAGCAACTCGGCCAGGGGGCCGCGTATGGCCCTCCTAGGGCGCCCCGTGACGACGCCGAGCGCCCCACGCACGCGGGCTCCTAGGGCGCGGAGCTCGGAGGGCTCGACGGCCACGACCTCGTCCTCGGCCATGCCGCGGGACACCGGCAACGGGGGGTCGACGCCGTATACCTCCCTGTAGGCCGCGCGGCCGTAGTAGAGGGAGTCGAATATCGATGAGACCCCGCACGCGGGCGGGGGGCCGGGACAGCCGTCGAGGGACCTCCTGAGCGCGGGCGGGGCCCGGCCGTAGAGCTCCTCGAGGCCGCGCGAGGACGCTAGCTCGGAGGCCGCGCCCTCCAGGGACACTCCCTCCTCCACGTGTTTGGACCAAGCTATGTAGAGGGCCGCCGCCGTGTCCCAGTCGTTGTTGAGGATGCCCGACTCCTTCAAGATCGGCACGGCGGACCTGAGGGCGCGCGCCGGGGGTAGGCCGAGCCCGTCCCTGGCCGCCAGGAACCTGGCGGATTCCACGGCCGCGGCCACGTAGCTGCGCCTCACGTCCACCACGGTCCCGTCGCAGTCCACTATTATCGCGTCCGCGGACGAGAACCTCCCCGCGACCTCCTCGCGTACCGCGACGAGGCCGGACCAGGCGCCGAACTCCCTGTACAAGCCCGGACAGCGATCCTCCGGGCGCGCGCGGACTTAAGCGTTAAACGTCCACCTGCGGCGAGGACTCGGTGGCCTTCCTGAGGGATATCCGGCCGTCCCTGAACTCGAGCTCATATACCTCGTTGACCTCGAAGCGCACGCCGAGCATCTCGTACTCGTCCTCCGTCAGGTAGAGGACTATCTTGGGCGCCGCGAGGTCCCTGATCGGCGGGAGGAGGCCCCAGCTCTGGAGCTGATTCATCACGTTGGACAGTATAGCCGCCTCCTCCTGCGGGAGCCCCATGAAGCCCGCGGGGCGCCTGCGGACGCTGACTAGCTCTATCTGCTTACCCGGGGTCTCCGTCCCCGGCTCCGTGTAGCTCGTTATGCGGAAGACCTTGACGAGCACCAAAATCGGCCGCGGTTCGGCCGCTCCCGAATTAAACGTTTCCGCCCTCCCTGATGCGGAAGTCGACCCCGGATAGCTTGCGGACTATGTAGTCGGCTATCGCGTCCAGCTGGTCCTCCGTGGGGTTCGGGAATGCATCGCTTATCGACCCGCCGGCCGCGTGCCTGAGGTGACCCCCACCGCCGAACGCCTCGCCTATGGCCTTCGTGTTCACGTCGTCGCGCTCGCTGCGTATGCTCAGGTGGCCCCTGCCGGAGACCATGAACACGATGTCGCCCCCGAGCTTCTCCCTGACTATGTTGGCCGCCTCCGTCCCGCTGTAGGCCCCCCTGAGCCCCACGACCACGCGGTAACCGTTCACCTCCCTGACCCTGGACTTCATGAGGAGCTCGTAATCCCTGCGCAGCACCCCCTCGTACTCCCTCAGGTGGACGTCCATCAGCGCGTCCCAGAAAACGCCGAGCGAGAGCGAGCTTATCAGGCGCAACTTCAGCCCATCCCCCAGGCCTCCACCCAGGTAATCGTAGTAGGAGATCAGGCGCGACAGCATGTTCGCCAGCGGGTCCTTCCTTATGTTGAAATCCGAGTCGTGGGCCATCTCCGCGAGCCTCGACTCCACGGCGTCGCCCTGCCTCCCTATCCTGCCCAGGACCACCTCCGCCGCGCACCTACCCTCCGTGTCGTGCGTCAGCTCGTCGACCGCGCCCTCGACCGCCTTCAGGCACTCCGGATCCCACGCGTGGTGGTCGAGCCAGAGCACCTTGACGCCCGCCGCGCGCCACCCGGAGAGGAGCGACGCCCAGCGCTGGATGCTCCCCTTGTTGCACCCTATGTCCGCTATGACGACCACGTCGCCGGGGCGGGGCTCCACCTTGGACCTCAGGAACTCCACGTAGTCGTCGTCGTAGTCCGCGAGGAGGACGCGGGCGCCCATGTTCTCCCTGACGGCTATGGCCGCGGAGGCTATGCCGTCGAGGTCCTTCGTGTGGGTCACGACGTACATCACGCGCGGACCATGCGGGCCACTTTAGTTAGCCTTTTCTGAGCTCCAGCTCCCTCAGCTTGCGCCACACGGTGGACTTGCTGACGTCGAGCGCCCTAGCTATGGCGCGCACGCTCATGCCCCTGCTGCGCAGCTCCACGAGGTCCGCCTCGGATATGGGCTTCGGGGGGCGGCCGGCCCTCCTGGGCTGCTGCCTCTGGGAGCCGGAGGCGGCCAGCTCGGCCGCCATGGAGAACGCGTCCATGAGCAGCTTCCCGAGGGCCGTGCGCCCGTCCACCCTCAGGCCCCTGTCAACGAACACCACGGAGATCCCGGCCTCGTAGAGCCTCCTGAGGGCCTCGTAGGCCGACTGCAGGTCCGGGCCCAGCGCCGAGAGGCCGCGGACGAGGACCGTCCTCGCCCCGTTCCAGCCGCAGAGCTCCAGGACGCGACCCAGCGGGTCGTGGGACTCGGACTGCCCGACGGACCCCACGACCACGTATCCGTGATCCTCCGCCCACGTCCTGAGGTCGAGGGCGTCGCCCTCCGAGTATATCACGGCGAAGGCCGACCCGGACTTCTCGAGCGCGCGGGACACGGGCTCCTTCGTCGCGGATGCACCTAATCCCTTGAGATCTAGTTGGATAGACAACTTGCTGACTTCGTCCACGATTTCCCCTGCGCCGCGCCGGGCGGCGCGCCGGGGCGGGACAGCTGAGCTTCCGGTGGGGCTCGGCGCAGGAGGACGACGTG
>CAYFJD010000013.1:0-13693 GCA_964343285.1 uncultured Nitrososphaerales archaeon | reverse complement strand
CCACGACCTTCCCCCTGCTCTCGAGGCCGTCCATGAGGGCCAGGAGCTGGGCCACCACCCTCTTCTCGACCTCCCCCGTCACCTCCTCCCTCTTCGGCGCTATCGCGTCTATCTCGTCTATGAATATGATGGAGGGGGCGTTCTCCTTCGCCTCCTCGAATATCTGGCGGAGGCGTTCCTCCGACTCCCCGTAGAACTTGCTCATTATCTCCGGCCCGGAGATGGATATGAAGTGGGCGTTCGTCTCGTTCGCCACGGCCTTCGCCAGGAGGGTCTTCCCAGTCCCGGGCGGCCCGTAGAGCAGGACCCCCTTCGGCGGCTCTATGCCCAGCCTCTCGAAGAGCTCCGGGTGGCGGAGGGGGAGCTCCACCATCTCCCTTATCTTCTGTATCTCCTCCTTCAGGCCCCCTATGTCCTCGTATGTGACCCTGGGTATCTCGCGCCCGCCCTTCACGGGCTTCTCCAGGATCTTTATCTCGGTGTTGCGCGTCACTATGACCGCGTCGGCCGCGGGGGAGTAGCTAGTGACCTCGAACTCTATGGTCGTGCCCATGACCCCTATTGGTATCACGTCGCCCCTGCTAACTACGCGGCCCTCCAGGAGTTCCTTGAAGTACTCCTCCGCGCCCTCTATCCTGAGCTCCTCCCTGGGGGCCAGGACGACCTTTTCGGCCTCCTTGGCCTCAACCTTGCGCACCTGCACCCTGTCGTCCAGCCCTACGCCCGCGTTCTTCCTCAGGTAGCCGTCCATCCTGATTATCTCCTTCCCGGCGTCCTCGGGCCTGGCCGGCCAGGCGAGCGCGTACGTTTTCTTGCCGCTTTTCCCAACAACCTCGACCACGTCGCCCGCCTCTATGCCGAGCTTATCGGCCAGCAATGGGTCCAGCCTGACGACCCCCCTACCAACGTCCATCCTGTAAGCCTCAGCAACCCTTGCCGTTACGACCTTATCGTGGCTATTTGAACTCATAACCAAAGCGGAATCGCGCGGCTCAAAAATAAATTTTCGGCGGAGTCGAGGATGGACGATGCCCCGGAGGCGACGTCGCCTCCGCGGATCCAGAGGGCGTATGAGGGAACTTCGCGCAAACCAACTGCTGCGAATCTACAACCCAAGCGACGCGACATAGGCCGGGAACAGGTCCGCCCGTGGGGGCCGTGGAGGATCCCTAGCGCGCCAAGCTATTATTTAATTACCCGCTCGCGCATGCATCGGCACGTTGAAGGCCAAGCTTTACGCCACCGAGGCCGGCGTGGTGCTGCTCGACGACTCCGGAAACGTGGTGTACTCGGCTAAGTACGATGGGGATCCGTACCAGAAATATCGCCTAGCCCTCGCGGGCCTCAGGGTGGAGGAGGTCGACGAGGCCGTGAAGAGGGCCGCGGCCCTCGGGTTCAGGGAGCTCGAGTCGAACGCGCCCGGCGCGGCGCAGCTCGCGGAGTCCCTGGGGGTGCTGTTCACGCAGGTGGACGGGCCAGGCCTCGACGAGAGGATGGAGCTGATGGCGAAGGCCTCGCTCATATCGTCCGAGGAGGAAGCGAGGGACCTGCTCAGGGAGTTCGCCCTGAGGGCCGGCGAGGAGAAGATCAAGGCGGAGGCGGCCCGCCTGGATCTCCACGCGATGCAGATCATATCCGCCATAGACGAGCTCGACAGGGAGGTCAACGTGCTGGCCGCGCGCGTGAGGGAGTGGTACGGGCTCCACTTCCCGGAGCTGGACGAGATCCTGCAGGATCCGAAGCTCTACGTGCGGCTCGTGTCCACCTTGGGCCGCAGGGATAACTTCGTCCTCGACCGCCTCCTGGAGCTCGGCGTGCCCAGGTCTAAGGCCGCCGCCGTGGAGGAGGCCCTGAGGGGCACCAAGGGCGCGGATATAAGGGATGAGGAACTCGCGCTCCTCCAGTCGCTGGCGGCAGAGGCCTACAACCTGTACAAGCTCAGGGCGCGCCTCTCCAGCCAGCTCGAGGAGATAATGTCCCAGGTGGCTCCAAACTTGACGAACTTGGTGGGCGCCACGATAGGGGCGAGGTTGCTGGCGAGGGCCGGGAGCCTGGACGACCTGGCCAAGATGCCCGCCAGCACGATACAGGTGCTCGGGGCCGAGAAGGCGCTCTTCCGCGCGCTGGCCAGGGGCGGCAAGCCGCCGAAACACGGGGTGATATTCCAGCATCCGTGGGTGCACGGCGCCCCCAAGTGGCAGCGCGGCAAGATAGCGAGGGCGATAGCCGCGAAGTTGGCCATCGCCGCCCGCCTGGACCGCTACTCGGGGGTGCTCGACCCCACGCTCAAGGAGAAGCTCGAGAGGCGTATCCAGGAGATAAAGGAGAAATACGCGAAGCCCCCCGAGAGGGCGGCTAGGCCTAGGAAGGGGGGTAGGAGGGGAGCTGGAAAGAGGTGAACGCATTGACGACCGTCAGGCCCGACGAAGCCCGCCCGGGCCTTTACTGGGCCGATCTGGGGGGGAAGGAGCAGCCGGCCACGAGGAACCTGGCGCCCGGGGTATCCGTCTACGGGGAGCAACTTATATCGTACGAGGGGGTCGAGTACCGCCTCTGGGATCCCTACCGGAGCAAGCTGGCCGCCGCCATATTGAAAGGCATGAGAAGTTATCCGCTGGGCCCCGGCCGCCGCGTGCTGTACCTCGGGGCCTCGACGGGCACGACTGTCAGCCACGTCTCGGACGTGGTGGGGACCGCGGGCGTGGTCTTCGCGGTGGAGGTCTCCCACCGCGTCGCCAGGGAGCTCCTGGACAGGGTCGTCAAGTACAGGAAAAACGTCATACCGATAATAGAGGACGCCAGGAGGCCCGAGCACTACGGGTTCGTGTACGGGAAGGTGGACCTGGTGTACGCGGACATAGCCCAACAGGATCAGACGGAGATCACGATTTCGAACGCCAGGAGGTACCTCAGGCCGGGCGGCGACGTCCTGCTGGTCATCAAGGCGCGCAGCATAGACGTCACCAAGGAGCCGGAGGAGGTCGTAAGGGGGGAGGTCGAGAAGCTGAAGTCCTCGGGGTTCGAGGTGCTGGAGATCCTGGACCTGGAGCCCTACGACAAGGACCACGCGATGGTCAGCGCCAGGATGAGGTGACTCACTTCTTCTTCGGCTCCTCCGGGTCGGTCACGCCCGTCTCGTCTATCGTGAAGACGGCCTCGGCCTCCGGGTGGTAGGGGCTGTCCACCATCCTCGCTATCCTGTTCTTGCCGGACTTGCGGAGGTAGACCCTATAGGTTACGGTGTGCGCCACCACGTGGCCGCCGGCGGGCCTCGTCGGGTCCCCGAAGAACATGTCGGGCGCCGCCATGACCTGGTTCGTTATCACGACCGCGACGTTGTAGCTCTCGGCCAGCCTCAGGAGCTGATGCATCAGCATGTTCAGGCGCTGCTGCCTCTCCGCCAGTGTGCCCCTCCCGGCGTACTCCGCCCTGTAGTGCGCGACCGCCGAGTCGAGTATCACCAGCTTGTACTTGCCGTCCCTGAGGTAGTCGCCCAGCTCCCTCACGATCAGCTCCTGGTGCGCGCTGTTGTACGCCCTGGCGACCAGGATGTTCTCGAGCACGCGGGTGGGGTCGAGCCCCCTGTGGTCGGCTATCTCCGCTATCCTCTCCGGCCTGAACGTCCCCTCAGTATCTATGTATATCGCCCCCGCGTTCAGGCCGCCGCTCTCGGGGGGCAGCTGCACCGTTACGGCGAGGGTGCTGCATATCTGGGTCTTGCCGGTCCCGAACTCCCCGTAGAACTCGGTCACCGCGCTGGACTCCACGCCGCCGCCGAGGAGCCTGTCCAGGTTCTTCGAGCCCGTGGTTATGCGCGCGACCTTCTCCCGCATGCTCAGGAGCTGCCTGGCCGTCATGAAGTCCTTGGGCAGCAGGCCCAGCTCGACCAGCCTCTCCCTGGCCTTGTTTATGAGCTCCGTCGCCTTCGAGATATCCCCGCCTAGGGCGTCCGAGACCTCGCCCACCCCACGGCTCGCCAGGTCTATTATCGTCTTTATCCCCGCGTCCACAAGCTTCTGCTTGGTGGCGGGTCCCACCCCTGGCAGGCTCGCCAGGTCCAGGTCCTTGAGGGAGCCCCCCTCGCCAGTCGACATATCTACCCCTTTCCTCCGTCCTCAATCAAACAGGGCTCCGCTTTTAAAGTAATCGTGACGATCGCGGACATCGGTCGGATGGGGCGGCGTCCCGCCCCCATGAGTAAGAGGGCGGACACGCATCTACCTTTAAGCGATGCCCGCCCCCAGCTGACGCGTGCCACGCGACGAGCGCGTCCTAGTAGAGGTGGAGCACCCCGGCGGGTTGGCGTCGGCGGTCGAGAGGGCCGCAGCCCTGGGGTGCCGGGAACCCCTCACCCTCGGGGACAGGCGGGCGCTCCTCAAGTGCGGGAACCCCCTCAGGGCGGCGAACGCCCTCTCGTGGACCCCCGGCGTCCTGCTCTCCAGCTACGGCGAGATGGTGGGCCCCGGCGGCTTCGGGGAGCTGTCCAGGGCGCTAGCGGGCGCCCTCTCCGGGATGCTCAGGGACGGCGACAGGTTCTGGGTAGAGGTGTACGGGGAGGGATCGGTGGAGTTCCAGGATTATCTCGTCGGCGAGCTGGTATCGATCACGCGCGCCAGGCCTGACGGCGACAGACCGGACAAGCTATTCACGGTGTTCCTCGTCGAGGGCGGCGCGTTCCTCGCGCACGGCTACAGGTGGGGGATGGGCGGGCTGCCCACGGGAGCCGAGGGCAACGCGATCTCCACCTTCTCCGGGAGCCGCTGCGGCGTCGAGGCGTTCGTGGCGGCCTCCCGGGCGGGATTCCGCACCCGCCCCCTCTTCCTGGAGATGGGCGACGAGTCGCCCCCGGAGAACACCAGGAGGGCGCTGATGGCGGCGGCCGTCCTCGTGCGCAACGTCTCCCCGGGCGGGGAGGTCCTGGCCGGGTACGTGCCCAGGAGGGCGGCGACCGCGCTCGCGGGCGGCGAGTGGATCTACCACAGGTTCCTGGCGGAGGTCTCGGGTCTCGTGGCGAGGAGGGACGGCGACCGCGCGGTCTTCGTCGGCCTGCGCCCGGAGCCGGGGTACGCGGAGGTCCTCGAGGCGTACTCCGGCGCCCAGAGGGCACTCGGCGTGGCGTACTCCACGCACCAGTGCGGCGGATCCCTGA
Source organism: uncultured Nitrososphaerales archaeon (assembly GCA_964343285.1). Taxonomy (GTDB): domain Archaea; phylum Thermoproteota; class Nitrososphaeria; order Conexivisphaerales; family Conexivisphaeraceae; genus Conexivisphaera. Next base: position 8,544 of record CAYFJD010000013.1, on the reverse strand, counting down.
CCGTGCCGTACGACGAGGACCTGGAATCGCTCGTGGAGGGACACCGGTGGAGGCTGGCCAGGGCCCCGCGCGCGCCATCCCCATCCGCGATGGAGGAGCTGTGGCTCAGCTCGGGCCTCGAGGAGGTCGCGGAGGCCGTCGCGGAATCCGTGGTGGCGTTGAGGGCGGAGGGCGAGCTCGCGCCCCACGAGGTCCTCGACGGATACCTGAGGGCGAGGCCCGGCCTAAAGGATCTCCTCGACGGCGTCCGCCCCTAGCCTTGCTAGGTCCATGGACCTGGCGATCGCGGATACGCGCTCCAGCCTCCCGCGGTCCATCGCGGCCGCCTCCTCCACCTCGTCCGCCAGCTCCTCCTCGCTGACGAGGTCCGACCTTAGGATCGCCCTCGCTACCCCCATCTCCTGGGCGCGCAGCGCGTTGCTCTCCTGCTCGCCGTGGAAGGGTATGGGGAGCAGGACGCTCGGGCGGCCGTAGTAGATCGCCTTGCCGATGGTGGTGTGGCCGGCCCTGGCCACCAAGACGTCCGCGGACGCCATGTAGCGGTCTATGCAGCCGCACCAGCCGCAGAGGTAGACGCCGTCGTCCACCTCCCTAAGCCCGCGCTCCCCGACGTCGGCCGTCGAGATCAAGGCGGACCACCCGCGGCGCGCGAGCAGCCTGGCCGCCCCCAGGGACTTCATCACCATCGGCCGCCTGGTCTCCTCGGGGCCGCTTATCGTGAAGAGCGCGAAGGGCCTCCTGGGGGGCAGCCACTCCGGCTCGGCCCCGCGACAGTCCTCCACGGGCAACCCGACGAACCTCAGCTTGCCGCGTATGTGAGGGATCGCGCTGAGCTGCTCCTGGGCGATCGTGTAGGGGGGAGGTAGATCCGGAACTACGACCAGGTCCGCCAGGGACCACAGGAACCCGAGCGCCTGCGCGAACGGGACCTCGACGGCGGGCCTGAGCGCGCCGAGGGCCCTCGGCGCCATGAGCCTCGCCTGATTGATGACGAGCGCCGCCCCCAGCCCCCTGCGCTTGGCGGCGACGAGGGGCGCCGCCCTGGAGTCCGCCAGCACCGCCCTCGGGGACAGGCGGGCGATGAGCGCCTCCTCGACCTCCACCTGATTTACGAAGCGGGCGAAGGGCGAGGACATGTTCCTCAGAGTGTCCTTGAAGCGCATCTTCCCCTCCCCGCCCCACACGACGTCCAGCTCCGGCACCTCCACGCACGGGATCCCCCTGAACCTGAGGTAGCCGAGCCCCTCCCCCCAGCTGCTCGCCACCACCCTGTGACCCCTCGAGGACAGGGCCTCCAGGATCGCCGCTGTCCTGTAGGAGTGCCCCAGGCCGGTGCCGTAAACCGGGGCGTAGATGAGGCTACCCCTGCTCAAGACTTCTCTTCACTACCTCTCCGCGCGGCCTCTCCTCCTCGAAGACTATCGCCTGGAAGGTCTGTATGCGGGGGTTCATGGAGAGCCAGCAATCGGGCGGCGCCCCCGCCTTCATGCACGCGTAGGAGAGGTACTCGTCCACGTCCCACTTCTCCTCCACCGGGACCTGGGGGAGGAGGAGGCCGGACCCGAGCGACCATATCACTATTAGGCCGTCCCTCCCCACCTTCACGCGCTCCCTGAGCTCCAGCGGATTGCGGTACTGGAGGTCCTTCGGTTCCGTCAGGACGCTCACCTCCACCGTCACCCTATCCGCCTCCTCGTACCTCATCGGCTCGAAGCGCGGGTCGTTCACGGCCGCGTCTATCGCGGAGTCTATCACGGCGTCTATCAAGGGTTGGGTGGGGTAGGGCCTCCCTATACAACCCCTGAGCTCCCCTCCGGGGTAAGTCCTGAGGGTGACGAACGCCCCCCTCCTCGCCCTCAGCTTCGCGGGGGCGTCCTCAGGGGCCTCTATCCTCCTGCCGGTCCTCAGGTACTCCTCCATGGACCTGCGGGCCAGGGCCACCAAGTACTTCCCATCGTCCAGGTCGTAATCCTCCTGAGGCATCCCCGAGCAGGGCGTTCAGTTCCCGCTCCATCCTCTTAATGTTTTTCCAGTGGCCGCCCACCCAGTAGATCCTCCCGCACCCGAAGCACACGTAGAAGGCGTCGCGCCCCTCCAGCACCCCGGGGGGGACCTCCCCCCTAACGAGGTCCGCGTCGTCAACGGGGGTCACCGGCGTGTTGCAGTGGGGGCACCTGGCCTTCACGGGGTCGAAGTGGACCTCGCGCACGCCCAGCTCCGCCAGGAGGTGGACCAGGTCCCCCGCGCAGAGGGAATCGACGCCGCGCGAGGACGCCCTGCGGCAGAGCGACGAGTCGCGCGTCACCAGGGTCCTGCCGGTCTCCAGGGCCACGCGCACCAGGACCTCGTCGGAGACCCCGCCCATGTAGGCGGCGTCGAAGCCGAGGAGCCTCAGCTTCCTGGCCAGGTCCCCCAGCATCCCGTCCAGGAGGAGCCTGGGCTGCGCTACGCCTGCTCCGGCTCCTCCAGCTCCGCCCTGCACTCCTCGCAGAGGAACTTCCCGTCCACCTCCACGAGGTAGTCGGACCACCTCCCGCACTGGTCGCAGAACCCCGAGACGTATTTCCTGCGCCTGGTGGCCTCGCCGCTTATCATCCTGGCCTTCTCGGAGAGGACTTCTAGGACCTCGGGGAACACGGATATTATGTCGGACATGGATATCACGCCGACGGGCTTCCCGTTGTGGAGGACCACGAGCCTCTTGACCCCCTTCGACCTCATCTCGCGCGCGGCCTGCGCCAGGTCGCTCTCGTCGTCCACGGCGGCGACGGGCGAGCTCATTATCTCCGACGCCCTGACGCCCCTGGGGGACTTCCCCTCCGCGACCACCTTCCTTATCACGTCGCCGTCCGTGACTATCCCCACTATGTCGCCGTCGTCGTTCACTATTATCACGCTCCCTATCTCGTAGTCCCTCATCTTCTTCGCGAGAGAAACCACGTCCTCGTCGGGGAAGGCGGTTATTATAGGGCTGTTCATGACCTCCTTTACCTTCAACGCCGTCGGGAGCGCGCCCATTATCCCCCAACTTCCGATCCCCGATCCGCCTCCCTTAAACGTTTGCCTCTGGCCACCTCCACGACCCTCGAGTTGCCCGGAGGGAGCAGGCGAACTACGTCGTCCATTTTCAGCTGCGCGCGCAGCCCGGAGAGGTCGGGGGGCAGGTGGTCCGACAGGACCCGAATTATCTTGCGCGCCGCATCCGACGCCTTCATGTGCCCCGGCTCCACGATCGCGTAGACCAGGCCGTGCTCGTCCATGGCGCGCCTGGGGGCCGAACACAGGACGATCCCCCCTCCCGCGGGCTCCGCGCAGAACCCGACCGCGAGCTCCAGCTTGAGCCCCCTCACGTAATTCCTCGTCCCCCTTATCATGAAGCTCCCGCGGGGCAGGTACTCGCCGCTGGGCGCGCTCGCGCTCACCTGCTCCGGGTAGACGTAGTACGCGTCGGCGGCGGCGAGCCCCTCGCGCCAGGCCCTGCTGAAGCTCACGGTGGCCTGGGCGACCTCCAGTATGTCGTCCTCCTTCGCCAGCGCCCTGCCCCCCTTGAGCAAGAAGAACGGGGATCCGACTACCTCGGCGTGGAAGACCAGATCGCCCTCCTCCATGCGCCTCCGAACGAGCGCCGAGTTCCCGGAGGCGTCCCTCCCCCCGACCGCCAGAAGTCCGCCGCTCGTGTAGAACCACCTATGCCTCTCGAACCACCTCCTCTCCTGCACGACGACCTCCTCCGAGGGGCCCCGCTCCTCCGCCGCCCTCCCCGCGGCGGCGCGGAGCTCCGCGGCCCTGGCGGCGAGCGATTCCGCCGCCGACTCCAACCTCTTCGCGTAGCTGTACAGCGCGGAGGCCAGGGCGTAGGGGCTGCCCGCCGGGGCCTCCAGGTCGCCCAGGACCACGCGCCCCCCGTCGATCCTCGCCTCCCCCCCGAGGCGCGCGAGCGCGTCCTGCAACCCGAGCGATCCGGACATCAGGCCGGAGGCGATCCCCCTGAGCTCCGCGGCCCTGGCGGCGAGCTCGCGCGCCCTCTCCTCCTGGGCCCTCGCCTCCTCCAACCTCCTGGTTTCCTCCGCCGATCCCGCGGACGAGGCCGCCCCCTCAACCTCGTCGCGCAGGGCAACGTCGAGCGCCTCTGAGGGGCTCCCGTAGAGTTCGGGGGACACGCGGTACAGCTCCTCCAGGCGCTTGAGCCTCGACGCGCTCACCTCCAGCAGTCCCTCGCCCCTGTACAGGTAGAGGTATACCCCCTGCGTGAGCTCCGCGTACATGCGCGTCAGCTCCTCCGCCAACCTCTCGATGTCGCGGCGGGACACGGAGCTCGCGGGGGCGTCCTTGTCCAGCCCGACCCTCCAGAGGGCCTCCTCCAGGTACTTGGAGGGCGCCAGGAACTTCGACCCCAACGCCCTCGAGAGGGACCCGCTGGATCCGGCCGCCGCCTCCACCAGCTGGTCGGCCGATGCCTCGAATATCGTGGTCCTCCGGGGGGGAAGTTCATATGGCGCCCCCGGGATCACCCTGCGGGCCTTCCCCTCCAGGACGTTGAGCGCGGCCTCCACCGTCCCCGAGGAGACCACCACTATGTTGCCGGCGCCGAAGAACTCCAGGTAGATCTTCCTCCCGGGGTCCGCCTCAACCTCGATTATCCTTTCGTCCCTCACCGCCTCGGCGCCGCGCACCCTCAACCTGACGAGGCGCTCCCGGAGCGCGCGGAGCCGCTCGTCCAGCCCCTGGACCCTGGGCGCCCTCCTCGTCATCCACGCGGCCCTGCGCGTGTGCACGAGCAGCAGCGATTCGTGGCCCTCCGAGTCCCTGAGCCTGAGGACGACCGCCAGCGGGCCCGCGCGATAAACGTTATTAATATAATATCCCCTCAGCTTCTCCCCGATCTCGATGGCGACCGGCCTGAGCTCGAACCAGGTGAGGTCCAAGCCCGCCAACGTTCCCAACGCCGAGCTGAGGTTAAACGTTGTCTACTGGATGCGCATCGCCGCCGGCGTGCTCGCCGGGTTGGCGTCGGGGGCCCTCCAAAGGGCCCTGCCGCAGCCCGAGGGCGCCATCCTGCTGCTCGTGGCGATCTTCCTGGCGACGATAGGCGTCGCCAGGCTCGTAGTGACGTGGAAGACCTCCAAGGTCTATTACCACGGAATAGGCGGCTACGTGATTTGGTGGTTCGTCTCCTACGCGGCCTACCTCTCGTTCGCGGCCGCGCATCTGTCCCTCGGCCTGGCCGCGCATCCATTATGATGTCCCCGAATATCCTGAAGCGCGCCTCGCCGAGCCGCGAGGCCGCGCGATGGGTTCCGTCCTGCAGCGCCTCCAGCTCCACCAGGAGGTCCGCGAAGGGCCACCAGTACTCGTAGCCGATTATCCCCGAGGCCCCCTTGAGGAGCGCCACCATGGCCTGGATCCCCCTGCGGTACACCGCGCGGGAGATCGCCAGGGCCATCAGCGAGCGCGGCGCCGCGCTCCTGGAAACGGCCGATAGGTGCGACGCGTCGTCGAGCGCCACGAAGCCAAGGTCCATAGAGGAAACAGCGCGGGCCGCGGCCAGCAGCGATCCCTCGTCGGGCACGCGCATCAGGAAGAGCCTGTCCAGCGCGGCCTGGGGGGCGCCGGCGGGGAGCGAGACGCGGCTCCATGGACCCACGAATATTATGGCCGCCCTCCCGCAGCCGGCCGCGTACGAGGCGGCCGCGGCGCGCAACACCGCGGACTTCCCGGCCCCACCCCCGCCGTAGAGAACCACCAGCGAGGCGGACCCTAGGCCGAGGACCTCGTCCAGCGCGCGGCTGCCGGTGGTCAGCGCCTCGCACCGCTTCAAGATCGCATCGTCGGGGCGAGGCCGCGGCGCCCCTCACTTCTTGACCTTGATTATCTTGGACCTGCCCATTATCCTCCAGTACTCGACCTCGGCGCCCGGCTCCAGCTTGTCCGCCACCTCTTCCTCGACGTACTGGGTCTCGAACGTCTCGAACGTCTCCAGGTCCATCACCTGGACGACGCCGTTGGAGACGCTCAGTATCTGACCCGCGCGCTTCTCGACGTCCGGCACGTCTATCTTGGAGCTCGAGGGCCCCATGTACGACTTCTTGGAGCCGGTGAAGAACCCGATGGCGACCAGCCTGACCTTCGCGCTCCCGTGTTTGCCCGGCTTGCTCTTCTCGACCTCCACGACCCTGCACGGCTCGCCGTCTATCACGACGAAGTTGCCCTCCTTGATGTCGCCTAGGTCGGCGGGCCTGGCGCTCATACGTCGGCGCTTCGGATTCCTCAATATATAAAGGATTTTTCGCGCCTCGCCCCGCGGACCCGGACGGCAATTTTTATCTCCCGGCGTTGAGACCTCGGGGGGTGGCGGCCGCCGTGGTGTAATGGCAGCACAGGGGCCTGTGGAGCCCCTAGACCGGGTTCGATAGGCCGGATGGGCCCGGAAGTCCCGGCGGCGGCCCCACCAACTCGGCGCGCCTTTCCCTTAAATATAGGTCCAGTCGAGGTTCGGAAACGTTGGCGGCCGGCGATCAAGCGCTCTATTACTACCTGGCCTGGTACGTGATACTGCCCGCCATCTACGTGGCCCTGATGACGATATACGCCAACAAGTTCCAGTTCTGGACGATGAGCGGCGAGGTCACCAGGGCGTTCAGGGAGCTCAAGGACCTCAGGGACAGCGGCCTGTCGAGGTTCAACGCGTACGTGTCGGCGATAACCCAGGACGAGTCGGCGCGCCAGCGCCTGCGCTCGCTCCTGAACCTCTTCGCCATCCCGCCCGTCGACATAGATCCGGTCGGCATAGTGCCGAAGCTGAAGCGCCTGATGGATAGCTACGAGCGGAGGTTCAAGTCGGAGGTCTCGTCGGCGCTGAGGTCGAACGACCCCGTGGTGGTGGGGAGGACCGTGGGCTACGTGGAGGCCGCGGCCTCGCTGGACATATTGTATAAGGTGGTGAACCACCTGCTGTGGCTGACGAACAAGTACTCGAGCCTCGGCCTGCTCCAGCAGCTCTACGCGGTGATGCCGCTCGTGCTCAAGATGGGCAAGTCGTTCCTCGGGTTCATGGAGGCCCTCGAGAAGGGCGTGCCCATAGGCGATGGCATAGGCCCCCTGAGCGTCGGGTTGCTCATGTTGGGCGCCCAGAAGTTCGAGATAGCGCCGGACACCTCCGCCGCCCTGGCGACTATAGAGGATCGCCGCGTGTTGTTGGTGAAGGCCAAGGGGCCGGCCAACAACCTCGGCCACCTGGACGACGCGGTGGAGCGCGCCCGCCTGATGTTCGGGGAGATATCCGCGATAATAACCATAGACGCGCAGCTGAGGCTGGAGAGCGAGCGCAGCGGGGAGGCGGCGAGGGGCGTGGGCGTCGCCATAGGCGGGACGGGCGTCGAGCGCTTCAACATAGAGGAGAGGGCCGCCCGGGAGGGCATCCCGCTGTACGCGGTGCTGGTGAAGGAGAGCTACACGGAGGCCATAACCGCGATGACCAAGGACGTGGCGGAGTCCGTCGAGAGGGTGCACGACGTGCTCAGGGAGCTGATCCGCGAGAAGGTGCCGCCCGGGGGCCTCGCGCTGGTGATAGGCGTCGGCAACACGCTGGGCATCGCTCAGTGATCGCCCTCGACGGGCCTGCCGCCCGCCCTGAGGGCCGCCTCCTCCAGCCGCCTGAACGCTTCGTCGCAGTTCCCCTTGAACGAGATCACCAGTATCCTCACGGCTGGCTTCCCGGGCTTCCCCCGGGGCTGGGTCTTCAGGTACACGGAATTATCCTTAGATAATTCTAATAGGGCATCGGCCAGGTCGGCCTCCACTATCCCCTCGAAGGTGGCCTCGCGCCTGCAGGGCGGTCCCCGCGCCACCTCCCTGAGGTACGTGGCCGCGGCCTCCTCGAACATGGGCATCATCTCGGCCGGAACCCCCGGCAGCACGATTATCACCGTCCCACCGTGCCTGAGCACCGCGCCGGGCGCCGTGCCCACCCGGTTCTCCAGGACCTCGGCCCCGGCCGGCATCTCGGCCATCTTCATCCTCGCGGGGGTCAGCTGAAACCCCCTCTCCTCCACCCTCCGCTTCACGACCTCCAGCGCCCTCTGGTTTATCTCCAGCGGACGCCCGAGCGCGCGTGAGAGCAGGTACATGGTCCTGTCGTCGTACGTGGGCCCCAGGCCGCCCGTCGATACCACCACGTCCGCCCTCTCCACCGCCTCGCGGAACACATCGATGGACTCCTCGTCGTCCGGCGACGTCACTATGCGCCTCACGGCTATGCCCATCGAGGTCAACCTCCTCGCCAGCCAGCCAGCGTTCGTGTTCTCAACCTCGCCGAGCAGGACCTCGTTCCCCAGCGTGATTATCCACGCGCGCGGGACGGAGCGCTCGGCCACGTGGACGATCCGCCGCGCCGCGTATTTATACGATTACCCCGCGCCCGCCAGGCGAATCGAAGCTGTGCGGGGGATCCGGCTGCCCGCCAGGGGTGCCCGACAGCAACGCGCGGAGCGCGGCGTCCAACCCCAGGATCCCCTGCACGGATCCTTGGCCTATGCGCCCCCTGCC
>CAYFJD010000012.1:0-13874 GCA_964343285.1 uncultured Nitrososphaerales archaeon | reverse complement strand
CACTATCGGGGAGACGGCTATCCTGCGCCCCCTCCCGCGCATGGCCCTCGCCACCTCCTCCACGCAGAGGATGGGCATCACGCTCGCCAGGGGGTTGCTCGGCGCTATCACGACCGCGTCGGCGGACTCTATCGCCTCCACCACGCCGCGGGCCGGCCTGGCCGAGGAGCACCCCCTGTAGGTCACGGCGGATATCCTCGGCCTGAAGTTGTACCTCACGTAGTACTCCTCGAAGCTGATCAGGCGCCCGTCCTCGAGGCGGACCATCGTCGTGAGTGGGTCGTCCGTCACCGGCAGTATCCTGGTCGCAACGCCCAACCTCCTCCTCAACTCGTCCGCGAAGTCGCTCAGCTTGGCGCCCCTCGATAGCCTGTACGTCCTCAGGATGTGCGTGGCCAGGTCCCTGTCGCCCAGCGCCATCCACACGTCCTCGCCGTAGGCCCTCAGGCGGGAGAGGGCCTCGAACGTGTCCCCCGCCACCCCCCAGCCCTTCGCCTCGTCCACTATCCCGGCCAGCGCGTACGTCACTATGTCTAGGTCCGGGGATATCCTCAGCCCTACCAGCTCCACGTCGTCCCCCACGTTAACTATGGCCGTCACGTCGCCCGGGTCGACGACCTCGACGAGGCCCCTCAGGAACCTAGAGGCCCCAACCCCCCCTGCCAGGACGGAGATCCTCACGCGCAACCGGGGGCGCCGCCGCCAGAAATGCGTTCTTCCGCAGTCACGCTTTAATTCCCCCGGCCCCTGAAGCGGTCCGTGGACCCCTACTACCTGGCGGGGATGGGGCTCCTGCTAGTCCTGGTCGGGTTCGCGCTCCTGGTAGTGGGGGTGCTCCGCGCCGCGATGGAGTCCGGAGGCGAGGGCAAGGGGGCTGTTGTAGTGGTGGTCGGCCCGGTCCCAATAGCCTTCGGGAACGACAGAAGGCTCGTGGCCCTGGCGATGGCCCTCGCCGCCGCTGCCATAGCGGCGTTCGTGGTGCTGGAGGTCGTCCGCGCATGAGGTCGTGGGCCTTCGTCGTCGCCGGCCTCGCGCTCATTTTCGCGGGCGTCGCCCTGATGGCGGCGTCGACCGTGGCCGGGGCGCAGCCCCTGGGGCTGTCCTACGGCGGGGTCCTGCTCATAGGCCCCATACCCGTGATCTTCGGGGGAGGTCCCTACGGGCTACAGATGGTGATCTTGGCCGCGGCCCTGGGAGTCGTCCTGCTGGCCCTCTCGCTGGTGCTGCTGTTCGCGGCGCCTTCCCCCGGAGATTCCGAGGGCGGCGGAGACGAGGAAGGGGAGAATTAACGTGGCATCGCCGTAGACGGTCACCTTCCTCGCGGTCGGCTTCACCTTCCCCCAGGAGACCGCCTCCCTGACGGGCGCCCCGCTCAGGCTTCCGTCGTACTCCGCGGCGGTCGTCACGTAGACCGCGTAATCTAGGCCGCCCTTGAACTGGGCCCACCATATCAGGTGGTGCTTCGATATCCCTCCCCCTATCACTATGCCCCCCAGCTTCCTCCCCTCGAAGACGAAGTCCGACATCGTCTGTTCGTCGCGCATCACGTCGAGCTGGAAGTCGCGCCTCCTCTGGTTGAAGAGCCAGAGCTGGAACCCCACGGCGCCGTCCATGGGCCCGGGTATCACGACCGGTATCCTGTTGGCGTAGGCCCAGCGCGCGAACGACGATTCGTCGTCGATGCGCTTTCCGATCTCCCATACGAGCTCAACGGTCGATATGCGCCTGACGCCGCTCGAGTACAGCTCCTCCAGGACCCCCTGCACCTTGCTCTCGACCAGCTCGCCGTAGTCCTCCTTCGGCACCAGCACGCTCCCCAGCCTGTGGTATCCGTTCCTCTCGACCTCCTCGTCGTCCAGCGTGAAATCCCCCTCGTAGTAGCTGCCATAGGTGCGGGCTATGTCGTGGTCCAGGGTCCCGCACGTCGTCACAACGAGGTCCACGAGTCTCTCCTTCAGCATCTGGACTATGACCCCGCGGACGCCGGTCGCCATGATCGCCGCCGGGAAGGACATCATTATCCTGGCGTCGGGGTCCGACCACATGCCGGCCACGGCCTGGACCGCCTCCGCGAAGCTCCTCCCCACGAATCCACCGGCCCTCAACATGGCCTCCGCGATCCTGGCCGGGGTATCGGAGGCCCCCACGCTGAAGTCCTCGACCTTCCTGAGGCTCATCCGCTTTCCCTACGTCCATTTTCATATAAATTCGCGGTCGGCATCCGCGCGATGGCTGCGGGTTTGGCTCCATCGTGCTCGATGCGCGGAACGCGCCCGGTAGACTTAGAACCGCTCCGTCGATCTCCTCACTGCCTCATAATTATCTCGGCGAGGGCGCTCCTCGCGTGTTTGGCCACGAGCTTGGCGCGCTCCTCCGGGGATTCGTCCAGGACGTTTATCCCGTAGCTGTGGGAAATGCCGGCGAAGGAGTCCGATCCGCCGAATAGCCTTATGCTCCAATGTATGTTCATGCTGCTCCTCTTGATCGAGCTCGTGAAGAACGACATGTAGTAGCTGCCGGTCACCCTGGACATGGCCCTCATCGTGGAGAGGAGTATCTCGGCCAACGACCGCATGTTCGGGAGGGTCAGGCGGTAGAACCTGACCTTGTGGCTCCTCGGCATGACCCATACTTCGTAGGGGGCGGTGGGCGCCCAGGGGAAAATCGCCACGAATTGGTCGTTGGACAGGAGCTCCCGAGGCCCGCTCCTCTCCACCTCCGCTATGACGCAGAGGGGGCACGTGCCGAGCTCCTTCATGTACTTCCTGTACGCCTGGTTCTCGGCCTCGACCGCCGGCGGTACCTCGGGGAGCCCGAGCATGTGGACGAGGGAGTGGGAGTCGCCCCCCATTCCCTCCTCGTAATATATCGCGACGTAGTTAATCCCCCTGCGCTGGTACAGCTCCTTCCCGAATTCCTGTATCGCGAGGAGCGTCAGCGCCAAGTCGTCGAGCTTAAGCTGGGAGAGCTTCACCCCGTGCTCGGGCGTCGGCACGACCACGTAGTGGGCCCCGCTCCCGGGATCCGACCTCCTGAATGGAACCGTGAGCTCCCTCTGGCTCTGCGGCTCCTCCGTGAGGAGCGGGGCGTGGTAGGGGACCACCTTGAGGTCCCAGTCGTCCACGCGCTCCCCTTCGTCCTCCTCCATCCTCACGAGGAACCCGTCCTCCCCCACCTTGAAGACCATGGAGGCGGGCGGCGCCAGGTCGGACCCCCTGCAGTACGGGCAGCCCTCCGCCCTCCTCTGCCCGCGGGAACGCGCGGGGGACACCAACGACACGTGTTCCTCCAGGTAGTCTTTGCGGAGCTCGCTCAAGCGTTCTCCCCATCCCCCTTCGTGTCTAATAAGCAGTTAGCCCCGCGCATGCCGCAGGGCAGGGCCTCGTCCACGTGCCGGGCGCGCGCTAGCTTAAACCAGCGCCTGGGCAGCGAAGCGTCTTCAGGGCGCCCGCCGGGGCGATCGCCCGGGGAAGGCGGTTCGCACAGCGTCCTTTGCGACGACCCCTTTACCGCCCCCCTCCGGCGTGCGCGTAGACGGAGAGGAGCTCGTCCAGGAGCGAGAGGGCGCGCGGCCCCAGGGAATTCCCGTAGAGTACTATCTCCTTGAAGTTCCTCAGCTCCTGGGGGGTTACGTGCGCACGGGAGACGAGCTCCTCGTAGGCCTCCTCGACGGTCGCGCCGTCCTCGGCCAGCTCCTTCAACAGCGACGCCAACGTCTCGTAGAGCTCCCAGGGGTAGATGATCCACGCGTCCGTCCTGGCCACGTAATAATCCGGCGTGATCTTCGACCAGGGTTTTAGGTGCAGCGTGGCCGTGCGCACCTCTGCCGCGCCGCCCGACTCGACTAGTCCCCTGACCGCCAGGAGGCTGTCGCCGTAGTCGGCGACGTCGTCGACCACGAGCACCTTCTTGCCCCCCACGCTCACATCGCCCCTGATCGCCACCTTCCCGGCCTTGCCCACGCCCTCGTACCTCTCCAGGGCCACTAGCTGGTAGGGGATGCGTATCCCCTCCGCCGCGAAGAAGTCCTGGAGCGAGCGCAGCACGAACAACCCTCCCCGCCCTATGCACACGTTGACGTCGGGCGTCCAGCCGGATCTCCTTATGCGGTGGAAGAGGGCGAGCGAGAGCTCGTGAACCTCCTCGTAGCTCAGCTTAAGGTACCTACGGGCCACGTGTCCACCAGTAGACGGGGAGTGCGATTATTAACGTTTTGATCGCCGCGCTGCGTCGCACGACTAGGCAAAAAATCGCTCCTCACCTGCGCGTCGCCACCAGGGACAAGCTTCAGCAGTCACGCAGCGTTCCGAACCTCCCGTCATGGCGTGCCCTCGCCGCCGTGCGCCCCGTATCCATGGGCCCTGCCCGCCCAACGCCTCCTCCGCGGGGCAAACGTTTTTGAGGTCCGGCGTGCGCGCGGCCACGATGCCCGGCGTCGTCGTGGTCGGCCTTCAATGGGGGGATGAAGGGAAAGGTAAGGTCGTCGACATGATGGCCGCGGACTTCGACGCGGTGGTCAGGTTTCAGGGGGGATCGAACGCGGGGCACACGGTGGTCATAGGGGGGCAGCGGAGGATATTCCACCTGATACCTTCCGGCGTCCTCCAGGGCAAGCTCGGGGTCATAGGGAACGGGGTCGTCGTAGACCCCCTGGTCCTCCTGGACGAGCTGGAGTCGTTGAGGGGCGCCGGCGTCGAGGCTAGGATACTCGTGAGCGATAAGGCCCACGTGACGACGGAGCTGCACAAGTTGCAGGACGAGGCCGAGGAGATGGGCAGGGGCGGCAGGGCCATAGGGACGACGAGGAGGGGGATAGGCCCGACCTACGCGGACAAGGCGGCGAGGGTGGGCATAAGGGTCTCGGACCTCCTGCGCCCGGACGTCCTCAGGGCGAAGCTCGAGCAATTGTACAGGGCGAAGGAGTGGGTGTCGCGCGCCCTGGGCAGGTTCCCGGACTTCGAGGAACTATACGAGGGCCTGCTGCGCAGCGGCGAGAGGCTCAGGCCGTACGTGGGCAGATCGGAGTACGTCCTCAACCGCATGCTGGCCGGGGGCTCCCGCATCCTCTTCGAGGGAGCCCAGGGCAGCCTCCTGGACCTGGACTACGGGACGTACCCCTACTCCACGTCGTCCAACACCGTGGCGGCGATGGCCTCGATAGGGAGCGGCGTCCCCCCCTCCGCGATAAACGAGGTGGTCGGGGTGGCCAAGTCCTACGCCACCCGCGTGGGCGCCGGGCCCTTCCCGACGGAGGAGAGGGGCGAGGTGGGGGAGGCGCTCAGGAGGCTCGGCGACGAGTACGGCGCCACCACCGGGAGGCCGCGGAGGTGCGGGTGGTTCGACGCCGTCGCCGTCAGGTACTCGGCGATGCTGAACGGCGTGAGCTACGTGATCCTCACGAAGCTCGACGTGCTGGGGCAGCTGGACAGGGTGAGGCTGGCCGTCGCCTACAGGATCGACGGCTCTACCGTGGACGAGTTCCCCTCCACGCCGGAGGAGCTGGAGAGGGCGACCCCAGTCTACGAGGAGTTCGAGGGGTGGCGGGACGCGGGCCGTGGGTTCTGGGCGCGCGCCAAGTCGGAGGGGGAATCCGCCCTCCCGAGGCAGCTCAGGGATTACATAAGGAGGGTCGAGGAGCTGGTGGGGGCTCCGGTGCGCGGCCTGTCCTACGGGCCGTCGAGGGAGGAGTACTTGGAAGTTGCGTGATTCCAGGGAGCCCCTTTCCCCCCTGGACGGGAGGTACTGGGGGCTCGTGGAGGACGTGGCGGGGGACTTCTCCGAGGCGAGGCTCCACGAGCTCAGGGTAAGGGTTGAGGTGAGCTACCTGGCGGCGCTCGTCGAGAGGTTGGCGGTCGAGGGCCTCGAGGCCCCCCTGGACGACGACGAGAGGAGGTCCCTGGCCGCCCTCCTGAACCTCGCGCCGTCGGACGTGGAGGAGATAAGGAGGATAGAGGCGAGGACGGAACACGACGTGGCGGCGGTCGTGGAGTTCCTCAGGTCCAGGGTCCCCGCGAGGCTCAGGAGGTACGTCCACCTCGGCTTGACTAGCGAGGACGTGAACAACCTAGCGTACTCGGCCCTCCTGGAGGTCCTCGCGAAGGTCCACCTCGCCAGGGAGCTGGCGGAGGTGGCCCTGAAGCTCTCGCGGATAGCGGAGAGGGAGGCGTGCAGCGTTATACTGGGGAGGACGCACGGACAACCCGCCGTGCCGACCACCCTGGGCAGGGAGCTCGGGGTACACGCGGTTAGGCTGGCCAGGTTCGCCGAGATCCTCTCGTCGTACAGGCCGCGCGGCAAACTCGGGGGCGCCGTCGGGACGCTCGCCGCCCTCAGGCTCGCCTACCCTTCGATCGACTGGCGCCGCTTCTCCCGCGAGTTCGTGGAGCTCCTGGGCTTCGAGCACGACGAGGCCGTGAAGCAGGTGCTTCCGCACGACCGCGAGAGCGTACTGCTCTACGAGTCGGCGGCCGCCTGCAACGCCGCGGTTGACATGAGCGTCGACCTGTGGCTGTACCTAGCGCTCGGATACGCCAGGCTCGAGAGGTCGGGGCCGGATCAGGTCGGCTCCTCCACGATGCCCCAGAAGGTCAACCCGGTGGACATAGAGGGCGGGGAGGGGATGTTGAGGCTGGCCGCCGGGGAGCTAGAGTTCATGTCCCGCAAGCTCCAGGAGTCGAGGCTCCAGAGGGACATATCCGATTCGGCGGTCAAGAGGTTCTACGGGGAGGCCTTCGGCCTCGCGGTCGCAGGGCTCAGGAGGATAGGGAGATCCCTCGACCGCATACGCTACTCGCGCGAGGGCTCCCTGGAGGACCTCAGCAGGCACTGGGAGGTGCTCGGGGAGGCCGTGCAGGTCCTCCTCAGGGCCAAGGGGGACGAGGAGGGCTACGAGAAGGTCAGGAGGAGGTTCCAGGGCCTCTCCATGCGCGAGGGGGAGTTCCTGGAGGCCGTCCGCGGCCTAGCGCCCGAGGCCCTCCAGCTCCGCCCCGAGCTCTACCTCGGTTACGCGTGCGAACAGGCCCTGGACTTCTCGCGCGAGGCCGGCGAGGTCGCCAGGAGGGCCCTGGAGTCCGCGCCCGTGAACAGGCTTGTAAGCGCGAAACTATTTTAAGCCTCGGCTTGGCCTCGACCCGCGTTGAGCAAGAAGGCCCCCGAGAAGGGGAAGGCGAAGCAACCGGAGAAGGCATCGGCCAAGGCGGAGGCCGCCATGGTGGAGGATCCGAGCAAGGTCGTCGACAGGCTCAGGCCCCTCAAGGCGCTCACGGTGTACTCGGTGGCCCAGGCGCTGGGCGTGAAGGCCAGCACGGCCAACGCCCTCCTGAGGAAGCTGGTGGAGTCCGGCCTGGCGGTCAGGGTCGGAGGCTACAGCGGCCACTACGTCTACGCCCTGAAGGAGGAGCCCAAATAAATTATAATTAAGGATATCAGGACGCGGGGACGACGACGAAGATCACCCTCGCGCCCCTCCTGATCTTGGCAACCTCCTCCAATCCCTGCGTGACGTTCCCCAGGGGGACCATGGGGGACTGGGGCTTCGCGTCGCCGAAGAATATCCAGAGGCTCCCGTCGGCCGGGTTGACGGCGACCTCGCCGGCGCGGAACTCGGCGCGGGCCTTGGAAGCGCCCACCTTCAGCCTCGTCACCATCCCCACGGCGTTCCCCTTGATTATGGCGTTGCCGCTGAGGCGTCCCGCCCTTTCCAGTTCCGAGACCGCGGCCGGGGCGACGGCCCTGCGCAGGGTCCCCGCCGCCACCTCCCGGCCGTCAACGATAAGCTTAAAGGCGGGATCCATCGCACTCGAGTGCGAGGGGTGAGCTATTAAAGGCATGCTCGAAGGGCCGACTGCGGTCCTCAGGAGATCCCTCAGCGGAAATCTCCTCTTCCGCCTCCCCGGTGACCTCCTCATGAAGATGGCGGAGGTCCACGGGACTCCCTACTTCCTGATCGACGAGGGGACTCTCAGGAGGAACGCAAGGGAACTGGCGGCGGCCTACTCGGGATACGCCGGGAACGTGTCGGTGGCCTACTCGGTCAAGGCGAACTTCCTGCCAGCGGTCCTCAGGACGTTTTGGGAGGAGGGGCTGCTCTTCGACGTAGCGACCGTCGAGGAGCTCTACTTCCTGTACAGGGCGGTGGGCAGCGTCGAGCGCTCGATCTACACGAGCGCCACCCAGACATATGGCGAATTCTCCAAGGCGATGGAGCTCGGCGTCAACGCCTTCGTCGTCGGATCCGCTGGCGGCCTCAGGAACCTCGTGAGGGCGGCGGAGGCGGCCGGCAGGAAGGTCGACGTGCTCATAAGGATAAACCCGGAGCTGGACCCCCCGACAAGCGAGCGGTTCTACAAGACCGGCAAGTACGGCGTGCCCATCCTGGATGACGAGGGGGAGGACGCCATATCCCTGATAAAGTACGTCCTGGGCCAGGGCGCGGCCAGGCTCAGGGGCTTCCACTTTCACGTCGGAACCCAGGTGTCTGACCCGTCCAGGTTCGTGAGGGCCCTGGACCGCCTGGAGGAGCTCCTGGAGCTGGCGCGCCTCGAGGGCCTAGACCTGCGCGTCGAGGTGCTGGACATAGGCGGCGGGATGCCGGTCGTCTACGAGGAGGACGGCGTCGGCGTCGACTACGTGGCGCCGAGGGTCGTGGACCGCCTGAACGCCCTGGCCGATCGCCTGGGCTCCCCGCCGGATCTCGTCGTCGAGAGCGGCAGGTTCCTGAGCGCCGAGGCCGGGGTGCTGGTCTCCAGGGTCCTGAACGTCAAGAGGTACGCCGGCTACACGTACGCCTTCCTGGACACGGGATATCATAACCTCTTGGACTCGGTGCTGGTCAAACAGGTCTACCCAGTCAGGGTGATACCGGATGGCGACGGCGTGGAGGGGCGCGTGGTGCTAGCCGGCATGCTCTGCGACTCGGAGGACGTGTTTCCGCTCGGCGACGGCGCCGAGCTCCCGAAGGTCGAGGTGGGGAAGCTGGTGGCCTTCGGGAACGCCGGCGCCTATAGCCTGGTCTTCAACATGCCGTTCCACGCGCAGCCCAAGCCGCCAGTCCTCTTCAGGAGGTCGAACGGCGAGGTCGTCGTCGCCAGGCAGAGGGAGAGCCTGGAGGAGTTATTCGACGAGGAAGGCGGATCCACCATAGATAAGATTTGGGGCGGGGCGCGCTAGCTGGGGGCGCGCCTTATCCCGTAGCGCTTTATTTCCTCGAACCCGTACGCGCCCTTGCTCTTGTTCTTCCACCTTATCAGCAGGTAGGGCTTCCCCTGGATATCTATGATGTTCTCGACCACCCCTAGCACGCCGAGCTCCGTGACGACCTTGTCGCCTACGCTGAACCCGTACGCGGACCTCCTCTCCTCCTGCGAGGACACGCTCGTGCGCCGGATCGGATCTATTTTAACGTTTGCGGGCCCTCGCCCCGGCCGCGGAGGGCGCCCTCACCTCAGGTATCTGTTCACGACGGTGGGCAGGACGTCGGGGCCCTCGAGCGTCCCCAAGGAGCCGCGGGCCGCCTCCGCCTCCGTGAACCTCCTGCTCCCGTCCCACTTCACGGACCCCCCGGAGATCAGCAGGGGCACGGGGTCGTCGCTGTGGGACTTGAGCTGGCAGGGGGTGGCGTGGTCCGCAGATACCACGACCACCGTATCGTCCAGGTCCAAATCCCTGATCAGGGGGCCGAAGAACCCCGCGTCTATCAGCTCCACGGACCGCATCTTGACCTCGGGCAATCCGTCGTGGCCCGGCTCGTCCGGCCCCTTCAGGTGCACGTAGACGCCGTCGTGCGAGCGGAGGAGCTCGAGCACCTTCGACGCCTTCCACCCGTAGTTGAGGATCTCCGGGCTCCTCACCGCCTCCATCCCGAGGACCTTCGCGACCCCCAGCTCCACCGGCATATCCGCTATGGCTGCCATGTCCAGCCCGTGCAGCTCGCGCACCCCGGGGAGGCGGGGCAGCCTGGAGCCGGCGTCCCTCATGAGTAGGATGTTGGCCGGGAGCCTCCCGGACCTCCTGCGCGCCTCGTTCACCGGATGGGAGTTCAGTATGCGGTAGGCCTGCTCCGTGACCTCGTTGACCAGCTCGGCTGCCAGCGCCGCCTCCGCGCTCCCGTCCAAGGGGACCGCCCTCTCCACGCGCATCTCGCCCGCCCCGGGCGCGGCCACCCCCATGCCGCCCACTTTCCTGTACGCGGGGTCCGTGTTCGTTATGTTCGAGGACAGCGCGACGCCCGGCACCCTTATGCGCACCACCAGCCTGTGCCCGACGGTGTGCCTGAACACGGCCTCCGCCGGCCGGCTGAGCTTGATGCCCTCGTTCAGCGCCTCCGCCAGCTCCCTGGCCTCGGAGTCGCTGAGGTCCCTCCCGGCGCGCCTGTCTATTATCCTCATGTCCTCGTCCACGGTCGCGAAGTTGGCCCTCAGCGCCAGATCCCCGTCCCGGAAGTCCACGCCCGAGCCGACGGCCTCCACGACCCCCCTCCCCGGGTACTCCTCCCCTAACCTGTACCCCAACATGTGGAAGACCGCCACGTCCGACTCCGGGGCTATTCCCCTCCCGACGGTGTAGACGAGCCCCGTGGAACCCCTCGACGCCAGGCGATCGAGGTTCGGGGTGGAGGCGGCCTCCAGCGGGGTCCTCATGCCCAGCTTGGGGTCCGGCCTGTCCCCCACGCCGTCGAGGAGCACGTAGACGAGCTTCTTCACGCGTCCACGTGCGCCCTCGGCGCCTTTTATAGTTCTTCGCGCGGCTTGAGGTCCACTGGTGGTCCCGCCCGGTCCATCGGGGCGGCGGGATATGGAAGATATGCCGCCTTGGCAGCCACGCTGAGGGACTGGCCTATCCGTCCAGCATCGCGGGGCGCGAAGCAAACGTTAATGTGCACGTCCGCTGGCTCCAACGCGTCGCATGCTCAGGACGCACAGGACTTCCGAGCTCAGGGGGGCCGAGGATGGCAGGCGCGTCAAGGTCGCCGGGTGGGTGGCGAGCGTCCGCGACCAGGGATCCGTGGTCTTCCTTGTGCTCGTCGACGGTTGGGGGGAGGTCCAGGTGACCGCCAAGAGGGGCGAGGTGCCCGAGGACCTTCTGGAGAGGCTGCGCGACATCCCCCCGCACTCCTCCGTGGTGATAGGCGGGGTGGTGAGGGCGGATAGCAGGGCGCCGGGCGGCGTCGAGGTGGTCCCGGCCAGGGTTCAGGTCGTGTCGAGGGCCAGGAGGCAGCCCCCCTTCAGCGTCTACGGCGGCAACCTGCCGTCCATAGATCGCAGGCTCGATATAAGGGCGGTGGACCTGAGGAGGGTCAAGGCCAGGGCGATATTCCGCGTGAGGCACGCGGCGCTACAGGCCATAAGGTGGTTCCTCGCGTCCAGGGGCCTCCTCGAGGTTCAGACGCCGAAGATAATAGCGACGGCGACGGAGGGCGGCGCCGAGCTCTTCCCAGTCCTCTACTTCGACAAGGAGGCCTTCCTGGCCCAGAGCCCCCAGCTCTATAAGGAGCAGCTCACCATGGCGTTCGACGGCGTCTTCGAGATAGGCCCGATATTCAGGGCCGAGCCCTCGAGGACCCTCCGCCACCTGAGCGAGGCGATCAGCGTGGACGTGGAGATGGCCTTCGCGGATTACAGGGACGCGATGCGCCTGCTGGAGGAGATGGTCGTCCGCGTGACGAGGAGGCTCCTGAAGGAAGCGTCCGAGGAGTTCTCGGAGCTCGGGCACGTCCCCGAGGTCCCGGCCAGGCCCATCCGGAGGCTGACCTACGAGCAGTGCCTGTCGATGCTGAGGGACGCGGGCATAGAGAAGGAGTTCGGGGATGACCTGGGAACGGAGGACCTGAAGGAGCTGGGCAAGATGATCGGCGGCTACTACTTCATAACGGATTGGCCGACGAGGCTCAAGCCGTTCTACATAAAGCCCAAGGCCAGGAGGCCGGAGGTGTCCGAGAGCTTCGACCTGATGTACGGCGACCTCGAGCTCTCGAGCGGCGGCTCCAGGATACATAGGAGGTCCGCGCTCGTCAGGAGGCTGAAGGAGAAGGGCCTCAAGCCGCGCGACTTCGAGTACCACCTGAGGGTCTTCGACTACGGCATGCCTCCCCACGCCGGCTTCGGCCTGGGGCTCGACCGCTTCGTCATGGTTTTAACGGGGCAGGAGAACATAAGGGAGGTCGTCGCCTACCCGAGGGACGTCAGGAGGTTGACCCCTTGAGCCTGGACATCGAGAGGCTCAAGCGCATGGCCGTCCTCGACCTATCCCCAGACGAGGAGAGGGAGGTGGCCCGCCGGCTCTCCGAGGTCGTCAGGTACCTGGAGAGGTTGAGGTCGTTGGACCTCTCCGGGGTGGAGCCCCTTTACTCGTCGGGGGAGGAGGCCTCCTACAGGCCGGACGTCCCTTCCACCTCCTCCCCCGACGAGGTCCTGCGCGTGGTGCCGAGGAGGAAGGACCGCTACGTGAGGGCCCCGAGGATGATGTGACATGGTAGTCCCCACCCTGTGGGAGGCAGCCGAGGAGGCCGCCTCCGATCCCAGGTATTCGGAGGAGCTGGCGTGGAAGCTCCTGGAGGCGGTGCGCTCCGTCGACGGCGGGCTGAACTCCTTCCTGGCGCTGAACCCATCGGCCCCCGATGAGTCCCGGGCGTCCGCCGGGAGGGCCCCGCTGCACGGGGTGCCGATAGCCGTGAAGGACAGCATAAGCACGAGGGGTTTGGAGACGACCGCCGGCTCCAGGATACTGAAGGGGTACGTGCCGCCCTACGACGCCACCGCGGTCGCCCGCCTGAGGGAGGCCGGAGCGGTCGTCCTGGGGAAGACCAACATGGACGAGTTCTCCATGGGGAGCACCGGCGAGAACAGCGCATTCGGCCCCACCAGGAACCCTTGGGACAGGTCCAGGGTGCCGGGCGGCAGCAGCAGCGGGAGCGGGGCGGCCGTGGCGGCCGCCCTCGCGCCGGCCGCCCTCGGCGCCGACACGGGGGGAAGCGTGAGGTGCCCGGCGAGCTTCACCGGCATCTTCGGCCTGAGGCCGAGCTACGGCAGGGTGAGCAGGTACGGGCTCATAGCCTACGCGAGCAGCATGGATCAGATAGGTCCCATGGCCAGGAGCACGAGGGACCTGGCACTCGTCCTCTCGATAATCGCCGGCCGCGATCCCATGGACTCTACCTCGAGCCCGGCGCCCGTCCAGGACTACGCGGCCGCCCTGGAGGAGGACGTCTCCGGGTGGAGGGCGGCGGTGGTGAAGGAGATGGTGAAGGGGGAAGGGGTGGACGAGCGCGTCCTCGGGCTCTTCTGGAGGGCGGTCGATTCCATCTCCGGGCTTGGCGTGGAGGTGGACGAGGTCAGCGTCGAGTGGGTGGACGAGGCGCTGGCCGCGTACTACGTGGTGGCGAGCGCGGAGGCGAGCAGCAACCTGGCCAGGTACGACGGGATAAGGTACGGGCTCTCCCCCCAGCACTCCGGGGACTGGCGCTCCTACTTCTCGAGGGTGAGGGGCGAGGGGTTTGGGCGCGAGGTAAAGGTCAGGATAATGCTGGGGACCTACGTCCTCTCGGCGGGCTACTTCGAGGAGATCTACCTCAGGGCGCTGAAGGTGAGGAGGCTCGTGTCGGACGCGCTCTCGAGGGCCCTCCAGAATTACCGCGTCCTCCTGTCGCCCACGATGCCGGTGCTGCCGCCCAGGCTCGGCGAGAAGCTGGCCGATCCCCTGTCGATGTACATGATGGACGTGGAGACGGTCCCCGCGAGCCTCGCGGGCCTCCCGGCCATATCGATACCAATAGGGTTCGCCGACGGCCTCCCGGTGGGCCTCCAGGCGATCGGCCGCCGCATGGACGAGGCCTCTCTCCTGGCGCTGTCGGCCAGGTACGAGGAGGAGGTGCTCAAGGG
>CAYFJD010000011.1:0-14302 GCA_964343285.1 uncultured Nitrososphaerales archaeon | reverse complement strand
TTCAGCACCCTGATATCGGATATCCTAGTCCATGGATAGTTCCCCGTCTCGTCCTTCTCGAGCGATTTCACCATGTCCCAGACGTTCAGGAGGGCCGCCGCCACGCCGTTCAGGGCCTCCATCTCCACGCCCGTCCTGGCCACGGCCCTGACCGTGACCGTCGCCCTGACCCCGTCCGACTCGAGCGACACATCGACGTCCACGCCCGTTATAGGTATGTTGTGGCAGAAGGGCAACACGTAGGGAGTCCTCTTGACGGCCTCTATGGCGACCACCTTGGACGTGGACAGCGGATCCCCCTTCGGGACGGCGCCGCGCCTGATCGCGTCCAAGGTGGACTCCCTCAACACTATCTTGCCGGTGGCGGTGGCCTCGCGGTAGACTTCGTCCTTGTGGGTCACGTTGACCATCATACGCGGTCAAAGGAGGCGGCAGCCGATAAAAGGGTGTCGGCAGCCCCGCGTTGGATGCGCATTGCGGTTCGCCGAGAGGAAATCCCCTTATATTTGGGAGGGCGACGCCGTCCGTGCACCAAGGAGCTCCTGATGTGGAGCCCGTCTTCGCTGTCCTCGTGACGAGCGACAGCAGGTTCAGGGCGCTTTTGGAGGGGGGAAGTTACGACGACGAGAGCGGAAGGCTCGCGAAGGAGGCGCTGGAGGAAGAGGGCTTCAGGGTCCTGGGGCCGCTGCTGTTGCCCAACGACGAGCTGATGATAGCGGGCGCGACGTCCTACCTCGTGGAGAGGGGGTTGGCCAACTCCATATTGATAATCGGCGGGACGGGGGCCTCGCCGAGGGACGTCAGCGCGGACGCAGTGGAGGGGATGTGCGATCGCCTCCTGCCGGGCTTCGGGGAGGCCTTCAGGGCCCTGACGAGGGAGGAAGATTTGGCCAGGTCCGTCCTGACGAGGGCGACCGCCGGCATCATGGGGCGCGCGGTCGTCTTCGCGGTGCCCGGCAGCCCCTCGGCGGTCGAGCTGGCGGTGAGGCGCATAATAGCTCCCTCGATAAGGCACTTGCTGGGCGAACTCAACCGTCGAGAGATGGAGGCCCAACGTTAATAAGTTGCGGCGCGCCACAGCCGGCTATGCCCATCAGGATAACGGTGCTCGTGGATAACTTCGTGGCGCGCCCGGGGAGGCTCCTGGGCGAGTACGGCCTGTCTCTCCTCATCGAGAGGGGGGACCTGAGGGTGCTCTACGACACGGGGGCCACGGGCGAGGCCCTGCTCAGGAACGCGAGGGAGATGGGGGTCGACCTGGGGCGCCTGGACTACATAGTGCTCAGCCACAGACACTCCGATCACACGGGCGGCCTGATGCGCCTGCTGGAGGTCACGGGGGAAGGGCCGATCCTCATCGCCCACCCGGACCTGTTCTCGCCGGCGCTCGTGAGGGACGGCGGCAGGTGGCGGGAGATCGGGGCCCCCTTCACCGAGGAGGATCTGAGGAGGAGGGGTGTCCGCCCGATCCTCGTGAGGGAGCCGCTGGAGCTCGAGGAGGGCGTCTGGGTGTCCGGGGAGATACCGAGGGATAAGGGGCCCAGCCACGCGTGGGGCATGTTCAGGCCTGAGGGCGGGAGAATCGTGGCCGACGACATGATGGACGACCTCGCCCTCTACCTGAGGGCCGACGGGGAGTTCGTGGCGATAACGGGATGCGGCCACGCGGGCGTGGAGAACATAGTGGAACACGGCGAGAGGATCGCCGGAGGTCGCCCGGGGGCCATCGTGGGGGGGCTTCACCTGTTGCGCTCGGAGGACAAGAGGATCGAGGAGGTCGCGGCGTACCTATCGTCCAAGTCCCCCAGGCTGGTGGTCCCGCTCCACTGCACGGGGCCGCGCGCGCACTGGCAGCTCAGCGCCAGGCTGGGGAGGGCGTACCGCCTCTCGGGCGCCGGCGACGTGATAGAGTACTAGGAGGGCTGGCGCGGTGTGCGCAGGAGCGTCAAGGTGGGTTCCTTCCACGTATCGATACTGGCGGCCGACAGCATGGGGGTCCGCAGCCTGGCGACCCTGGTCGACGCGTGCGGCGTCCTCGTGGGGCTAGACCTGGGGGCCTCCATAGCGCCGAGGCGCTACGGGCTCCCCCCGCACAGGGAGGAGCTCTCAGCCCTCTCGAGGGCTACGGAGGAGATAGTGGAGGCCGCGAGGGAAGCCGAAGCGCTCGTCATAACGCACTACCACTACGATCACTACATGAAGGATAGGCCGGAGATCTACAAGGGAAAGGTGCTGTTCGTGAAGAACCCGACGAGCGACATAAACAGGAGCCAGAGGTGGAGGGCGAGGGCGTTCCTTGAGGACATGGGGGTCGCCAGGCTGACCGAGGTCCACTACGCCGACGGCGGCGCGTTCGACCTGGGAGGGCCCAGGATCGACTTCTCGAGGGCCGTGTGGCACGGGGAGCCGGGGACCCCCGTGGGGAAGCTCCTGATGGCGAGGATCTCGTGCGGGGGCGAGTCGATCGTGTTCGCGAGCGACGTCCAGGGCCCGGCGGACCCCGACGCCCTCGGGATCCTGGAGGCATGGGGCGGGGCAAGGCTCCTGGAGCTGAGCGGCCCTCCGACCTACTTCGCAGGCCTCAAGGTGCCGGAGGACGCCGTCGAGGCCGGGCTGGCCGGGCTGATGGACATCGTCAAGTCCAGGGCGGCGGAGACCGTGGTGGTGGATCACCACCTCCTGCGCGACCTGAACTACAGGGACGCAATAGCCGCGCACCTGGAGGAGGCGGAGGCTAACGGCGTCAGGCTCCTCACGGCGGCGGAGTTCATGGGCTCGGAGGTGGAGCAGCTCGAGGCCAGGAGGCGCGAGCTGTGGTCGAGGGACGGGGAGGTCAGGAGGAGAGGCAGCGCTGCTCTACGGACCTCCTGAGCACGGGCTCGGACATGGCCCCTATCAGCCTGTCCACCTCCTCGCCGTCGCGGAAGAATATTAAGGTGGGTATGCCCATTATATCATATCTATAGGCTATCTCGGGGTTATCGTCGACGTTAACCCTGGCGAAGACGACCTTGCCGGCGAACCTCTTGGCGAGCCTGAACACTATCGGCTCTATTAACTTGCACGGGTAGCACCACTCGGCCCAGAAGTCCACGATCACGCAGCTGTGCTTGGAGAGGAATTCGTCGAAGTTGGAGCTGTTGAGCTCCACGGGCTCCTCGTAGATTTCCTCCTCCCTGACGGCGGAGCCCTCCATAGACTTAAGCAACTTCTTCATGATAGTCTCCTTTATGCGGTTCTCGAGCTCATCCCCCTCGAAGGAGCTCATCCCGCGGGGGGTGAATGGATCGCTGATAAACCCATTTCGGAGGAACCCGCGGGGGCCAGGAGGCCGGCGGCCAGGACGTAGATCGACGCGGCCGAGAGCGCGAGGAGGACGCGCTGCGGCAGGAAGGCCGAGAGGGGCACGAGGAGCGCCAGGGCGGCCAGCCCCGCTGAAGTCATCGGGCGGTCGGCGCGGAAGGGGCACGAGCGGAGGCGGCCCGAGTACGCGGCGAGGGCGGCGGCGGAGGCTATCTCCAAGGACGCGGCGATGTCCCGCATTCCCAGTACGCCCAGGACTGCGGAGGCAGCGTAGCCCACCGGCAGCAGCAGGGCGTGCGCCCTGCGCGGACGCCGCTCCGCAGCGAGGAGGGCGGCGGAGGCGAGAAGTGGGATGAACGGGTAGGCGGCCGCGAACGCGACCGAGGAGGCCAGGGCTAGGAGGGCCCGGCGGGTTCCGCCCCGCGAGATCGCGAGCGCGGAGGAGGCGGCCGCGAGCGCGAGGGCCGAGGGCGGGGGGAGCACCGGTGAGGCGGCCGCGAGGGCCGCCACGGCCGTCAGGAGGGCCGAGCCAACGGGGTCTACGTCCCCGGAGGTCGCGGCGGCGTACAGCGCCAGCAACCCCGCGGACGCGAGGAGGGGGCCCGGATCCGGGGTCGGATAATAGGCCCAAGTGGCCTCGGCTGCCGCCAGCAGGAGCGCTGACACGGCGAGGAGCTCCGCATAGGGGGGACGCGCCATGGCCGGACACCTAGGGTAGGCTCAGGGCGCCCTCGAGCGCCTCGAGCAGGAATATGACCGCTATCAGAGGGCTGGCCATCTTGAACACCCCGCGGGCGCGGTCCCTGCTGGGGGAGCGCCTGAAATCCTCCATCCTCCTAATCGCGAGGGCGGCCATCGCCGTGGAGGCGATGGCCGCTATTAACCCCCTGCGGGCCAGGGCGAAGTAGGCCCAGGTCATGGCGGGCATGGCCGCGGTCGAGTACTCCGCGTACCTCGCGGCCTCGGAGGGCCCCTTCACGACCGGCATCATGGGTATGCCGGCCAAGGCGTAGTCGTCCGCGTAGTACGAGGCTATGAACCAGATGTGCATGGGTATCCACGCCAGGACCGTCGCCGCCAGCAGGAACCCGGCGGGGGTGAAGCCGCGAGCGAGGACCCACCCACCGAGCGATGGCATCGCGCCCGCTATTCCCCCGAGCACCACGCTGTAGGGCGTCAGGCGCTTCACGATGTTGGTATAAATTAGGATATCCGATAGGAATCCGACAAGTATGGTCAGGGTGAGCGCGCTCGAGCGGAGCGAGGAGATGGCGATGGACGCGAGGAACATGGAAGTGGCCAGCGCCAGCGCCGCCTGAGAGGATATGGATCCGGAGGGAAGCGGGCGCCCGGAGGTCCTGGGCATGACGGCGTCTATGTCGCGCTCCAAGTACATATTGGCCGCCGTGGTGCCTGAGATGGCGAGCGCCTCGGAGGCCGTGAGCACCGCGAGATCCAGCGGCGACCTACCGCCGGCGGCCAGGTAGGAGCAGTAGGCAGTCGCCATTAGTAAAAGAGTCTGCGAAGGCTTGAACAGCCCTACGAGGGCGCCAGATTTCACGCCAAGGGGCCGGCGAAGGACGTACTAATCCTTAATTTTAATTAATAAATAACAGGTCAGGCCCGCGCGGAAGGCGCTCCGCGTGCTCGACGCTCAAACCGGACGGCGCCCCCGCGCCGCAACCCGCCGAACTTATTCGGGCGAGGGACACATTGTCGCCCCTCGCCAAGCATCCCTTGCCCCAGGGCAACGTCGCGGGGGCGCACGCAGGGCCGACGGCTCCCCGGGGCGCCGGGAGGAGGATCGCGCCTCGAGCAGCGCGCCGGGCGCCGCCCCAGCATATGGGTCAACGTTTATTAGGAATCGACTGCGAGGGGTCCCGGGTGGCCATGGAAAGCCAATCCGCAAGCTCGTGATATTCGATCTGGAGGGCGTCCTGACCCCGCACGAGTTCCTGCTGGAGCTCGCGGAGCTCGCCGGCAAGTACGAGGAGGTACTGAGGGAGTTCAGCGCCGGCATAAATGGCCGCAGCTCGTGGTTGGAGAGCCTCCACAGGAGGATAGAGATATTGCGTGGGACGCCAAAGGAGCTCGCGGAGGAGGTGGCGGCCAGGTTCGACCTGGAGCCGGGGGCGGCGGAGCTCACGCGCGCGCTCAAGGACGATGGGTGGTACGTCGCGGTCGTGTCGGGCGGGTTCGACCTGGTCAAGCCCTCGCTCGACCGCTGCGGGCTCAGGTACGACCGCTTCATGTCGCACCGCCTCGTCTTCGAGGACGGACGCCTGAGCGGGGTCGAGCTGGGCTTCCCGGACAAGGGCGCGGCGGCGCGCAGGCTCAAGGAGGAGATCCGCCCCGACTTCGTGGTCGCGGTGGGCGACGGCTGGAACGACGTGCCTATGCTCTCCGAGGCGGACCTCGCGATAGGCTTCCGCCCCAAGCCGATCCTGGAGGGCTACATACACATGGGCGCCTCGAGCATAGACGAGCTATCCAGGATCCTGCTCAACGGGCGCCTGGAGGCGGCAATGAGGCGCAAGGCCGAAACCTAATCGAGGCGCCTCAGGGAAGGGCCGTCCAAGTAGTAGGCGGCGCTCCAGGGCCTCTCGAAGAACACGACCACGACGCCGCCGACCGACGCCACCCTGGCGAGGTAGTCGGAGCGTCCGTGTGGACATGCCGGACATCCTACGTAGATCTTCATGCCTAGGGATTCCTCGGGCCTCCCGAGTACCAGGAGGTCGCCCGCCTCCACCCCGATCTCCTTGGACCCCCCGGGGTAGAGCGAGGCCTGGATTCCGACCTCCTTGAGCGCCGAGATCACGCCCTCGACGAGGCCCTCCGCCACGTACTCGGGGACCCCGTCCTCCAGGTATATCTCGAGGGAGGATCCCGACTTGAGCGACGACACGATGGGATACAGCTCGCCGAGGTCCAGCTGGCCCCTCCCGACGTAGGACGAGGGCCTCACGATCCTCCTGTCGGACGAGAGGAGGAACTGATCGCGGCTGGACGGCGAGTAGGGCGAGTGCACCTTGAGGATCCTGAACCTCCGACCTCCCACGAGCGCTGGGCCCACCTCCATCGAGTAGTCGACGAGCGCCTCCTCCGGTCCCCCGGATGAGGCAAGCACCAAGGCGCCCCGGCCGGCCCTGGAGACGCGCCTGAGCGTGTATATCAGGTTCAAGTACTCGCGCTCGTTGCCGAGCGTGCCCAGCAACAGCTCGCCCGAGTCCACGATGACCGCGCCGCCCGACGAGAGGCCGTCCATGAGCCTGCCGGCGACGACCTTCAGCCCCTCGTCCCTTATCGCGGAGGCGTCCAGCACCTCCAAGGAGCCAACCGGGCAGTTCGGGAGCGACGTGAAGCTCAGGAGCACGACGCGCCTCTTGGCGGAGGCGTTGCAGGCGACGCCCTCCAGGACGTCCTCCCTGTCCAGCAGGTATTTCCCCTTGAGCAGGTAGACCGATCCCCCGACCAGGTCCCCGCCGAGGAACCCCTCCGCAACGCGCTCGGGATCCCCGGACGCCCCGTCGCTCAAGGTGTCCTCCTATGGAGAGGCCCTGGCTATATAGCGTTTGCTATATTCCAGGATCGCGTTTGGCGCATGTCCGAGGCGCGGAGCGACGTCCCCAGCTCCTCCATCCAATGAGGGCCCGGGTTAGGTGGGCGCGGACGGCCTCCACCGCGCCCACGGGAAGGAGGCGCGCGATCTGCCCGCCCAATGTCGGATGGGCGGTCCACCACCGATAAAACCGCTTCCCCTAAGGGCTGAGCGGACGCCTCCATCCACGAGGGGGCGCCCGGCAGAGGCACGCATCGTTGATCCCATTGCTGCACCCAGCCCGAGGAGGACCGCATGTGCGAGGGGAGCTGCGAGACTATGCCGAGGCGGGGGGAATACAAGCCGCACCCGAGTACTTCCCCCCTGAAGCGCACGACGACGTACCCGGGTTCAACCGGGAACTCGCCCGCGACTATGCCGCCGCTCATGAACGCGAGGAGCTGGTCCTGGTCCTCCAGGTCCACGGCGTTCCTCTTGGCGAGCCCGCCGACGAGCCTGAGGAAGGCGCTGGTCGGCTTCGGCCCCCTCTTGGTGCGCTTGAGCGCGCGGATCCCGGCGGATTCGGCGCACTGGACGGCGCCGGGTATGGAGGCGTCGCCGCTGAAGACCCAGAGGCTTTCCCCGCTCGCGAAGACCGCGTATCCCTCCAGCGCCTCGCGCGGTATGCCGAACCTGCCCTCCAGGTAGCCGAGGAGCTCCTCGACTTCGCCGGGCT
This sequence comes from uncultured Nitrososphaerales archaeon, assembly GCA_964343285.1. Classification (GTDB taxonomy): domain Archaea; phylum Thermoproteota; class Nitrososphaeria; order Conexivisphaerales; family Conexivisphaeraceae; genus Conexivisphaera. The sequence continues at coordinate 6,722 of CAYFJD010000011.1, read as the reverse complement.
CGGCGGGCCTCAGGCTTCCTGAGCAACGCAATGAACATACCCCCCGTGTCGTTCAGGTGCGGGTAGACCCTCGCCGCCTTCTCGACGCCCGGCGAGAATTTATAGGACTTGCCCCTCTCGTCCACCCACTCGCGGACGCCCGGCTCGTACCTCACGGGGAGCTTGAAGTCCTCCGGCTCCATCCCCAGCGATATCGCGTAGTCCACGACGAGCTCCGCCTCCTCGGGCGCGAACGTGCAGACCGAGTAGACCAACAGGCCCCCCGGCCTCAACAGCTCCACGGACCTCCTGATCAGCCCCATCTGCAGCCTAGATAGGTTCCTTATCTGGGCCAGGGTGAGCCTGGAGATGGGCTCCGGCGCCCTCCTGGCGACCCCCTCGGAGCTGCAGGGCGCGTCCAGCAATATGAGCGGGAACTGGATGGAGGCCTGCAGGCGCCTCCCGTCGGCCCTGGTCACGACAACGTTCGTTACCCTGAGCCTGTCCAAGTTCGACCTGAGCGCCCTTATCCTCCTGTAGTCCACGTCGTTCGCCACTATTGTGCCGGAGTTCCGCATCATCTGGGCCATCTGGGTTGTCTTGCTGCCCGGCGCCGCGGCCACGTCGAGCACGAGGTCGCCGGGGCGCGGGGAGAGGACGAGCGGGGGCAGCGCCGACGAGAGCTCCTGGACGTAGTAGTAGCCCAGGAGGTGCTCGAGGGTCCTCCCAGGGTTGCCCACGGGGCCCAGGTCCTCGACGCGGAAGAACCAGGGGTGCCACGGGACCCTCGTGAGCTTCATCCCGCGGGACTCAAGGAGCTGGGCCAGCCTCTCCGGCTCCACGATCAGGGTGTTGGCCCTGATGGTGGGTTTGAGCGGCCTGAACTGGTACTCCAGGAAGAGGTCGAAGTCGGGGATTATCCGCTTGTACCTGGAGAAGTGCTCCACTAGGCGCTCGCGGACGCCCATGGACCGCCGACCTCCTGGGGCAGGCGCGGAAGGCCACCTCGCGCGCGACGGCCTCCGATAGGACCGGGCCGAGGACGCGCTCCAGGGACCCCCGGATGGCGGCGCGGGCCCCCTCGAGATCGAGCTCGCGCGGGGCCCAGCCGACCGTCCATATCACCGTGTCGATGTGCAGGGGCGGGACCCCGCTGGAGGCGGAGATCGCCGACCAGGCGCGCTGGGCGACGCGCGGGCTTGACATTATGGCCCCTACGGGATCCGCGCCGGGCGGCACGTCCACGAGGCCGGAGGAGTAGGAGGCGCAGGACACGCGGACGTCCACCGGGATAGGGACTTCCGCGGGGAGCGCGGAGCCGGGGCAGGAGGTCCCGCGGCAAGCGTAGTATGCCATCTTGAGGGAGAACACGACCGTCTTGTCCTCCCAATCCTGCCCCAGGGCCCCGGCGACCGCCGAGAGCAGCCCGCGGTAGCCGGCCAGTATGGCGTCGGCCGGGGAGTCGACGAGGCGCCTGAGGGCGGGCTCCGCGGAGAGGACCCTCCCGAGCCTGCGCAGCTTGGCGTCCCTCGATAGGATTCCCCCCCTGCACGAACGGAGGAAGTCGCCGACCGCGGAGGCGGCCCCGCGGGGGTCCGGAGGACACGGGCGCTCGGCGAAGAAGTCGCGGTAGCACCTCCACCACTCCTCGCCCCTCATTGCCAGCCTATAGCTCACCAGCGCGGTCAGCATGGCGCAGAGGGCGCCGGGGCCCGCGCCCCAGCGGCGGGCCACGTCCGCCGCGCACGCGAGCTGGGGGTCCAGCTCCTCCTCCACCCGCATGACGCGCCCTAGGCCTATTTCCGAGAAGAGCTCGGATAGCGCCGACTCCCTCTCGGGCGATATCCTCAGCTCCATGACTCACGACACTTTGACGACCGCCGTCAGGCCCTGCAGCTCGCCCCTCCTGCTCCTTATGGCCGCGTCCTGGAGCTCGTCGAATCCGAAGACGTCCTTAGGTATGCTCATGTCGATCCTCTTCGCGGCCTCCACCATCTTGTATATGGAGCTCCTCCTCACGTTCTGCACGGTCCTTATCGTCCTGCCCCAGAGGTTCCCGTTGTAGTCGGATATCGTTATGGGCGTCGAGAATATCTGGGAAAGTACGAGGACGCCCCCCGGCGCCAGCGACCTCAACGCCCTCTCAACGGACTCGCCTATCGCCGGGAACGATATTATCGCGTCCAGGGGGACGGGGGACTCCCCCGCCAGGAGGTTCCCCACCCACTTGGCGCCCAGGGACTCGGCGATCTCCCTGTGGGCCTTGGACCTCGTGCTCACGTAGACGTCTATCCCCATGCTCCTCGCCACCTTCATCACGTAGTAGGCGGTGGGGCCGAAGCCGAGGAGGCCGAGCTTGTCGCCCGGCCCCACCTCCGCCAGCTCGAACGCCAGGTAGCCGGTCACGCCGGGGCACATCATGGGCGCGAGGTCCTCGAAGTCCAGCGGCACCCCCTCTAGGGGCACGGCGAATCCCTCGTCCGCCACCACGTACTCCGCGTAGCCGCCGTCCACGTCCCAGCCCGTCCTGACTATGTACGGGCAGTGGTTCTCGCGGCCGCTCACGCACATCCTGCAGTGGCCGCAGGCGCCGTAGATCCAGGTGAGCCCGACCCTGTCCCCGGGCCTGAAGCGCCTGACGCCCTCGCCCACCTCGTCGACCACGCCGGCTATCTGGTGCCCGAGCACGACCGGGGACTTGTGCAGCGGCAGGTCCCCCTCCGCTATGTGGAGGTCGGTGCGGCATATGCCCGTGGCCCTTATCCTTATGCGCACCTGGCCCGGTCCCGGCTCGGGCGTCGGGTAGTCCTCGACGAGCTCTAGCGGCCTGTCCTCGATCCTCGACTGCCTGCGCAGCACCCACGCCCTCATGGAGCACCACCGCGGGACGCCCGGACGAGCGCGCGGCCAAACATAAACCTTCCCGACCCCGTCAGATGACCTCCGGCATGTACCTGCGGACCACGCCCTCGTAGTCGTCCCTCATCGCCTTGGTCGCGGCCGGGAGCCACTGCAGTATGTCCTCGGCGGTTATCCCGTCCTCGCCCTTGGCCGCCGCAGCCAGGTCCCCGGACAGCCCGTGGATGAAGACGCCCGCGCGGACGGCATCGCCCACCTCCAGCCCGAGCCCGACCATCGCCGCGATGGTGCCCGTGAGCACGTCGCCGGCCCCGGCCGTGCCCATCCCGGAGTTCCCGCTCATGTTTATGAACGTGCGGCCGTCCGGGTAGGAGATCACGCTGTGAGCGCCCTTGAGGACCACGTAGGATTTGAGCTCCTCCGCCGCGCGCGCGGCCGTCCCGACGCGGTCCGACTCGACCTCGCCCACGGATTTCCCGAGGAGGCGCGCCATCTCGCCGGGATGAGGGGTCAGCACTGTCGGCTTCCCCCTCGACCTGAGGACGGAGGGATCCGAGGATATGGCGGTCAGCCCGTCGCCATCTATTATCAGCGGGCGATCGACCTCGGGCGCGAGGGCCCTCACGAGCGACTGGGCCTCGGGGTCCAGGGAGACCCCCGGGCCGAGCACCACTACGTCGATGTCGTACTGATCTATTAACTCGAGGATCCTGCCGGCGTTCGACGCGGCGAGGGCGCCCGATTCCGTCTCGTCCATGGGGAGGTAGACCACCTCGCTCGCCCTCGCCGCTATGAACGGTATCACCGACCTCGGGGCCGCCAGCCTCGAGTACCCGCCCCCGGCCTTCAGGAACGAGAGGGAAGAGAAATAGGGCGCGCCGTAGTAGTTCCTGGCGCCAGCCACGGCGAGCAGCTTCCCGAAGGTACCCTTGTGGCCCCACGGGGGCCTCCAGGGGAGCCTCGGGGGCTCGTTGAGCTCCGTCCGTATATCCGGCGACTCCTGCAGCTCGGGGGGGAACGATATGTGGGAGACGATCAGCTTCCCTCCGTAGTAGTAGCCGGGGTACAGGACGTTGCCGAGCTTCGGAAGCCCGAACGTCACGGTGTAGGTGGCCTTGATGGCCGCGCCGTGGACCCTGCCGTCGTCGCCGCCTATCCCCGACGGTATGTCCACGCTGAAGACCACCTTGCCCGCGGCGTTCACCTCCTCTATGACGGAGCGGTGTATGCCCGATATGTCCCTCGAGAGGCCCGTGCCGAACAGCCCGTCCACGACCGCGTCGCACCAGGCGAGGGAGGAGCGGAGCTCCCCCAGCTGGTCCTCCCCCGATACGACCGTCAGCCTGATGCCCATCCTGGATACTATCTCGTAGTTCCTGAGCGCGGGACCCCTATAGCCGGACGGATCCCCGACCACGAACACCCTGACGTCGCCGCCGCTGGAGTGGAGCTTCCTCGCAACGACCAGCGCGTCGCCGCCGTTGTTCCCGATCCCCGCCACCACGACGAAGCGCCTGCCGCGGACCCCCATCTCGCGCAGGATCACGTAGTAGACCGCGTGGCCGGCGTTCTCCATCAACAGATCGTGGTTCACGCCGTACTTCTCGACGGCGGCGGAATCCAGGCCGCGCATCTGCTCCACGGTGCTGACCTTCATGTCGGCCCCGGGATGCCCCACCCGGAATATACGCTCTTCTGGGGCTCGTCGACATAAGGCCCCGCTACAACCACGCATATCGGCAGAACTCCCTGGATGCGATCACGAATTTGATGGGATGAGCACCTAGGGAGAAGCGGCCGCGGAGCGGGATCCCGCTCCGCGGCGCCCTCTCAGCCCTCGTTCGCGGGGAGGACGCCGGCCATGTGGGGCCTTATCGAGGGGCCCCTGGGCCAGGGACAAGGTTATTAAGGGAAATTTTTCTGTAAACGTTCGTTGTCGGACTCGGAGAAGGAGCTGGGCGGGCTGGTGGACTGCGAGGTCCAGTGCACGAAGGTGTGCGAGGGCGTCAAGGACTTCGAGGGATATAACGACTGCATGAACGAGTGCATAAGGGAGTGCGCGGAGGCGCTGGAGAAGCCTATGAAGCGTTAGGGGGTCAGTTACGCCCATCGCTCATCAGGGCTCAGAACTTAAAGGATTCCTCATCCCCCTCGTCCTTTAACCGATCACCCCATAAATGCATCGTGGAAGTTCTCGGCCACCGCGCTCTCGAGCGACTCCCTGGATATCCCCCTGAGCTCCGAGATCGAGCCGAGCAGTTCCGGTATCATGCGCGGCGTCAGCCTCAGCCCCCTATACTCGTAGGGGCCATCGCTTTCCACCAGCAGGGAGCGCAGGGGGATGGCGGCGGCCAGCTCGGCATGCCTGCGCTGGACCTTGGCCGCCACGTTTATCGAGACGTAGAATCCGTAGCCGGATATCCTCTCCGCCAGGTCGAGGGGGCCGGTGTACCAGTGGAAGACCGCGGACCTCACGTCGCGCCTGAGGACTAAGTCCAGGCACTTCTCCCAGGCGCGGAGGCAGTGGAGGTTCACCGGCTTATCGTACTCCCTGGCCAGCCTGAGCTGGCGCTCGAAGACCTCGAGCTGCGCCGTCATCGTGTCGGCATGGCCCCCGTCCACGCCGATCTCCCCCAGCCCCGCGGCGTCGGGGACGAGGGACTCGAGGAGCCTCAGGTCCTCCTCCCGCGCCTCGGCGGCCCTCCAAGGGTGGATGCCGATGAACGCCAGCGTGCCGCGCCTCCGGCCCGCGAGCTCCATCGTGCGCCTGGAGCCCTCGACGTCCTCGGAGACGGCCGCTATCAACATACCCTCGAAGTCCGCCAGCTCCTCCTCCCCGAAGTCCGCGAGGTGGCAGTGCGCGTCGGTTATCACGGAGGGAGGCGCGGGGGTCCGGGATTTAAGCGGGTCGAGACCGCGATACATTTAATAAGGGGTTGTTTCCATATTAGTGAACGTGAACGGGTGGCATGTTGATGAGAGGATGAATAAAGAGGAGCATGGTAAGATTTTCGGCATAAAAATGAGGATAAAGAGCGCTAACTATCCAAAGGCGCTGATCGGCGTGGCCTCCGCGCTCGGGGGCCGCGCGATCCGCATGTGCGCCTCCTCCGCGGAGGAGGGGATGATGGAAGTCTCGGCGTACGTCGAGGCCGGCTCGGCCGAGGAGGTCAAGAGGATGCTGGGCGCGATCCGGGAGGTCGCGGACCTCGAAATATGGGAGGGGGAGGGCGACCCCGTGCTCGCGTCCACGAGGAGGTCCGCCGACCTATTGATACTCCCGGTCGAGGTCCTGTTCTACGTGTCGGAGTCCATGGGCGGCATGCTGGGCTCCGCGGGGGCCGCCCTGAGCTACCACATAGCCTACAAGATAGGGGAGAGGCTCATGGACGTGATGAGCTCCGTGAGGGAGCCCAAGGAGGTCGGGGAGGCCGCGCTCTACGTGGAGAGGGCGCTGGACAGGTACGGCCTGGGCGACGCCGAGATCTACGTGTCGGACGACGTCCCGATACGCGTGAGGGCCGTGGTGAGGCCTAGGGAGAGGGGGTTCGACGAGGCCACCGCCAGCATGGTGAGGGGGTTGGTCGCGGGGATGCTCTCCAGGGCCCTGGGGAGGCAGCTCTCGGTGGGATCGCAGGTAGTGGAGGGCGGAGTGGCCCGCTTCGAGCTGGTCGAGGGCGCCGGCCCGTGGTGGTAGAAGGGGACACCGGGATTTCCTTTGGAAAATAGGCAAAGAACTATCAATTATATTAATGAAACCGAAAAATTTATCGATAAGTATTTCTGATAACGTCGCGAAATGGACGCGAAGGAGCTCGTGATAAAGGCCGCGCCCGTGGTGGCGCCGATCGCCATATCGGCGGCGCTGACCCTCGTGCTGGGGA
>CAYFJD010000010.1:0-14341 GCA_964343285.1 uncultured Nitrososphaerales archaeon | reverse complement strand
AGTAGAATTATTACACTTATAAGGCACCATTTTTACTATTTATCTCCAGGGATGGTCAATATATCGACGTTTATAGATAACAACGTCAGGTATTGGCCGAGGAAGCCGGTCGCCATCTTCCCCGAGAGGGGCGTGTCCTTCACCTACAGGGACCTGCTGACCCAGGTCAGCTCCTTCGCGAACGCCCTGAAGTCCCTGGGAGTGTCCAGGGGAGATAGGGTGGCCATATACATGCCCAACGTCCCTGAGACGCTGATCTCGTTCCTGGGGACCTGGAGGGCGGGCGCGGTTGCCGTCCCGATGAACGTCGCGCTGAAGGACTTCGAGGTCAAGCACCTGCTGAAGGACTCCGGTGCAAGCGTCGTCGTCACCACATCCCAGGGCTACGAGGTGCTCAGGCAGGTCAGGGCGGAAGCCCCTGACCTCCGCCACGTGGTGCTCGTCGACGGGAGCGCCGGCGACGCCTTACCGTGGAGGGATCTGGTCGGGAGGTCCCAGCCGGGCGGGAGGGCCGAGGACTGCGACCCCGAGTGCCTCGCGCAGCTTCAGTACACGTCCGGGACCACGGGTTTGCCCAAGGGGGCTATGCTCACCCACTGCAACTGGATAGCGGCGTTCGATTCCGAGCGCTGGGCGCTCGGCCTGACCGACAAGGACGTGGAGCTCTACATATATCCGATGGTGCACGTGGGATTCAGCTGGGCCCTCACGGCCCTCAAGTACGGCGCCACGGTCGTTTTCATGGAGAGGTACTCCCTCGACAAATATCTCAGGTACGCCGCCGAGTACAACGCGACGATCCTTGCCCTGATGCCGCCCGTCATGACCGACCTCGTAAACGGCCCGAGCGGCGTGGAGGAGTACCTCAGGACCGCGCGCGTTGCTATAACGGGAGGGGCCCCGACGCCCCAGCCTATATGGGAGAAATGGGCGACGCGCTTCAGGATACCTGTGCTCAACGCCTACGGACTATCGGAGACGATCGTGATCGGATCCGCCCCGGGCACGGTGCCGGGATGGGAGTACTTCAGCAAGGGGTACAGATCCGTCGGAGTCCCGATCGGCTACGCCGAGGTCAAGATAGTCGATCCGAGCGATCCGACGAAGGAACTTGGCACCGGAGAGGTTGGCGAGATAGCGCTCCGTGGGCCCGCGGTGGCCAAGGGGTACTGGAGGAACGAGGAGGCGACGCACGAGTCGTTCCTGCCCGACGGGTGGTTCCTGACGGGCGACCTCGGGTATCTCGACGAGGACGGCGTTCTGTACGTGACGGACAGGAAGAAGGACATGATAATAACGTCCGGCTTCAAGGTGTACCCTGCCGAGGTGGAGTCGATACTGCTGCAGCATCCCAAGATAAAGGAGGTGGCGGTGTTCGCCAGGTACGATGAGAGGAGGGGGGAAGTCCCCGTTGCCGCTGTCGTCCTGAAGCCCGGCGAGCGTGCGACCGCCGAGGAGATACTTGAGTGGGCTAGGCAGCACATGATAAGCTACAAGGTGCCGCGCGACGTAATATTCATGGACGAGCTGCCCAAAATGAGCGGTTGGAAGGTGCTGAGAAGGGTTCTGAGGGAGAGGTTCGGGAACTTCCCGACGCGGGACGTCGTCGGAGCGAAGGAGGCAGGCGAGCAGGCCAATCCACAAATCGCATCTTAAGCGTGTGGGGCGTGTAGATCAAGCTTTTATACTATAATCTGGAACATAGAGATAGAATTGACCTTTAAGCCCTCTAAATTGATACTTCCGGGGAATTTCGAGGAGGCGCACGAACAGCTGGAGCGCCTGGAGGGACGCGCCGCCATAATAGCCGGAGGCACGATGCTCTTCAGGCTGCGCGGCACTGGGCTCTTGGACTACGTGGACGCGCTCGTGGACCTCTCCGGTTTGGGGTTGAACTACCTGAGGGCCGACGAGCGCCTGCACATCGGGTCGTACGCCGCTCTCTCCGACGTCTACAACTGGTTGTCCCATAGGGCCGCCGCGGCCAAGGCTTACGGCGCCCTGCTGGACGCGATCATGTCGATGCCGGGGTGGCAGATACGCAACATGGCCACTGTAGGGGGTAGCGTCAGCATAAGCATGCCGCAGTCGGACATAGCCACGTCCCTCCTAGCGCTCGGCGCGCGCGTGATAATCTCCGGACCCCGGGGCGAGAGGTCCGTCGACCTCCGCGAATATATGGCCGCCCCCCTCTCGCCGGCGCTCAAGGCGGGCGAGTTCGTCAAGGAGATCCTCGTGGAATCCCCCTTCACGGGATCGGCGCACGAGAAGTTCGTGGTCAGCGACATCGACCATCCAATAGTCAGCGCCTCGACGAGCGTGGCGCTGGCCGACGATGGCTCGGTGAAGTTCGCCCGCATAGCGCTCGGCGGCGGCATAAGGGCTAACGTGGTGCTGGATTCGCCGAGGGAGCTCGTGGGCAGGACCCCCGAGCCGGGGGTCCTCGAGGAAATATATTCGCTCGCCCGCGACGCCGTGGACCCCCTGGAGGATCACGTCGCCACGGCGGATTACAGGAGGCACCTGGCGGGCGTCATGGCCAAGAGGTCCGTGCTGAGGGCTTACGCCCGGGCCGGGGGGTCCGCGCGTTGAGGATAAAGTTCGAGCTCAACGGCTCCGAGACCGAGGTGGACGTCGAGCCCTGGGAAAGCCTCTTCGACGTCCTGAGGAGGCTGGGCATAAGGAGCGTTAAAACGGCGCTCTGCGAGAACTCCTGTTCGGCGTGCGGAGCGTGCACAGTTTTGATGGACGGCAGGCCGATATACTCCGTGATGACCCCGGCGTATCGCGCCAACGGGCGCAGGATTACCACCCTCGAGGGGCTTTCGACCGGCGGCCGCCTGGACCCCGTGCAGGAGGCGTTCCTCGAGGCCGGCGCCGTGCAGTGCGGCTTCTGCACCTCCGGCATGATATTATCCGCGAAGGCCTACCTAGATGGGGGCGGAGGACCCGACGAGAGCGGGATCAGGGAGGCCATCCGCGGCAACCTCTGCAGGTGCACCGGCTACGTCAAGATAGTCGAGGCGATCCGCACGGCCGCCCTGAGGCGGAGGGGCGAGGAGGTGAGGGCCGTCCCATGACGTCCGTGGAGCTGGCCATCCGCGAGTTCTCCCACGTAGGATCCCGCGTCCCGAAGTACGACGCGCTGGAGAAGGTCTCCGGCCAGGCGCAGTACCTGCTGGACGTGGAGATGCCCGGGATGCTGTACGCCAAGATATTGAGGAGTCCGTACCCACACGCGCGGATAGTTTCCATAGACGTCTCGGAGGCCAGGCGCATGCCCGGCGTCGTCGACGTGATAACGGCCAAGGACGTCCGGCTCAACAACCTCGGCTACCTAAAGGACAACCCGCCGCTCAAGTGGGGTAAGGTCAGGAGCGTCCGCGACGAGGTGGCGGCTGTGGCGGCGGTGGACCCCGAGAGGGCCCTCGAGGCGATACAGGCGATAAAGGTGGAGTACGAGCCGCTGCCCCCCGTGACCGATCCCCTCAGGGCGCTCGAGCCCGGAGCCCCGCTCGTGCACGAGGAGCTCGGCACCAACCGCGTGAACCTCGACTTCAGCCTGGAGTTCGGCGACGTGGACGGCGCCTTCTCCCGCGCGGACGTGGTCGTGGAGGGCACCTACAGGACGCAGTACGTGGCCCACAACCCGGGCGACACGATGGGTGCCCTGGCGTGGGTCGACGCGCGCGGGGTCCTGAACGTCATCACCAACACCCAGACGCCGTTCCTCTACCAGAGGTGGCTCGCGGAGTCCCTCGGGGTGCCAGCCTACTCCGTCAGGGTGATCCAACCATACATAGGCGGCGCATTCGGGAGGAACCTGGACGTCTATCCGCACGACGTAATAGTTGCGGCCCTCGCGATGCGCACCAGGAGGCCGGTGAAGCTGCAGTTCACGCGCTCCGAGGAGCTCCAGAACGCCCCGACGAAGCAGCCTCTCATAGCGAGGGTGAGGCAGGGGGCGACGAAGGACGGGAGGCTCGTCGCGAGGGAGGTCGAGGCGATATTGGACGCGGGCGCGTACGTGGGATGGGGCGTGTTCGACGCCAGGGTTATGCAGTACACGGTGACGGGGCTATACAAGGTCCCCGCCGCTAGGTTCAGGACCACGGTCGTCTACACGAACAACCCATCCACCGCGGCCATGAGGAGCGCCGGGAACTCCCAGATAACCTTCGCCCTGGAGAGCAACATGGACGAGCTGGCGGAGGAGCTCGGCATGGATCCGGTGGAGTTCAGGCTCCTCAACGCCAACGAGCCGAACAGCGTGACGCTGCAGGGCGCTAGGATAACCACCTGCGCGATGTCCGACGCGCTCAGGGAGGCCGCCAGGAGGATAGGCTGGAGGGGGAGGCACTCCGCCGGCCCCAACAGGGGCATAGGCTTCGCGTGCTACTTCCACGTGGGAGGAGGCGCCAGGATCTACAGGTCCGACGGCTGCGGGGCCATATTGAAGGTGGACGACTTCGGCGGGGTGGTCGTCATAGTGGGAGGGACGGAGATGGGGGAGGGGTTGGACACGAGCATCCAGCTGGTGGTCGCGGAGGCCTTGGGCGTCCCGCGCGACCGCGTAAAGGTCGTAATAAACGGGGACGCCACGGTGAGGCTCTGGGACGTGGGGACGCACGCCAGCAGGGGGACGTTCGTCTGCGGCAACGCCGCGCTCAGGGCCGCGCTCGACGCTAGGAGGCAGATCCTGGAGGGGGCCGCGCAGCTGTTTGGCGTCCCGCCGAGCGACCTCGACCTACGCGACGGGCTCGTGTACTCCAAGTCCGATCCATCCAAGAGGATGGAGTACGACAAGGTCATCAGGAGGATGCACTTCTTCAGGGGATCCAGGGGCACGGTTGTAGTGGCCTCGAACTTCTACGAGCCGCCCTCAGAGGAGCCGGACGAGCGCTGGTACGGCAACGTATCGGCTACCTACGGGTTCGGGTGCCAGGCCGCCCTGGTCGAGGTGGACAGGGAGACCGGCAGGGTGAAGGTGCTCAAGGTCGTTAGCGTGCACGACGCGGGCCGCGTGATAAACCCGATCGGGTTCGAGGGCCAGGTGCAAGGAGGGGTGGCGATGGGCATAGGGCTGGCGCTCCTGGAGGAGCTCGTGCTCTCTGAGGGCCGCGTGGTCAACGGATCATTCGAGGATTACAGGATGCCGAGGGTGACTGACGTGCCAGAGATCGAGGTCGTATCCGTCGGGGAGCCGGATCCCGAGGGTCCCTTCGGCGCGAAGGGCGTGGCCGAGGGCCCGGTGATCCCCACAGGTCCGGCCATAGCTAATGCGGTGGCGGACGCGCTCGGCGTGAGGATAAGGGAGCTGCCGATAACCCCGGAGAAGGTCTGGCGCGGCCTGGCCGCGAGAAATCAACAATAAATAGCTCTTCATTTCCGTGCGACCACAATGAGAATTGCGGCGCTCGTCAAGGTGGCGCTCGATCCGAATCTCATGAAGGTCGAGGCTTCCGGCGAAGTATCCCTGCGCCAGACGCCCATGGCGGTGGCCGAGTACGATCGCAACGCTGTGCAGGTGGCCCTCGAGCTCAGGGAAAAGCTGGGCGGCCAGGTCGTGGCGCTCTCCGCCTCCACGTGGGACATGTCGTCCGAGAGGAGGAAGGACTACGAGGGGGCGCTGAGGGAGGTGCTCGCGATGGGCGTCGACGAGGCCCACGCCGTGATAGACGACTCCCTCTCCGGCCTCCCCCTCGAGACCGCCGGCGTGCTGGCCGCGCTCGCGAAGTCCCTCGGCGGCTTCGACATCTACGTGGCCGGGGAGGGCTCCTCGGACATGGTGTCCGGTCAGGTGGCCCCCATGCTGGCCACCCTCCTGGGGATACCCGCCGTGACGTACGTGAAGAGGGTAGAGGTGGCACAGGGATCCCTGAAGCTCACGAGGGACCTGGAGGATAGGCTGGAGGTCCTGAACGCGCGGCCTCCGCTCGTAATGAGCGTCACGGGCGAGTCCAGCCAGCCAAAGCTCCCCACGCTGATCCAGATACGCCGCGCGTTCTCCAAGCCCCTGAAGTTCTACTCGCTTTCGGAGATCGGCGCCTCCCCCCTCCCCGTCAAGCGCCTGGGCGTCCGCGCGCTGGTACAAAAGAGAAAGAATATATACATAGATGGATCTAAACCTGAGGAGGCGGCGTCGAAGCTGCTGTCCGCGCTGATCGCGGAGGGGGTGATACGCGCTTGACCTCGAAGGTCGTGGTGGTGGGCAGGAACCCCCAGGACGTCGCGGACGCGCTCGGCCTGGCCAAGGCGCTCGCGGACGCCTCGGGCTCCCCGATAGCCGCGGTGGTGCTGGAGGGAGGCGATGACCTGCCGCGCGTCGCCTCGGGGATAGCGTCCGAGGGATACGTCGTCTCCGGGGGCGGCCACGTCCCCGAGCTCCTCTTCGCCGCGCTGCGCGCCGCCTTCGCCCGCTCCGACTTATACGCGGTCATCGCGCCGGCGCTGAAGGACCTCACGGACGGCCTCGCCAGGTTCTCGGCGTCCCAGGGGATCCCCATGTTCACCGAGGTGACGGAGATGCTTCCCCGCGGGGACGGGGGCTTGACCGTGAGGAGGGCGGCCTTGGCGGGCAGGGCCGTCGTGGAGTACTCCGCCATGCCCCCCGTCTCGGCCACGGTCGCGCCGGGCCGCTTCCCGGCGCCCGCTCCGTCGCAGGGCGCCCGGCTCGACGTCCGGAGGGTGGAGGCGGCGGCCCAGGGCCCCGAGGTCATCGGGGTGGAGCGCAAGAGGAAGGAGGGCGTGGACATAACGTCTGCGGAAATAGTGGTGGGCGTTGGAAGGGGGTTCCGCAGCAAGGATGATCTGAACATGGCCTTCAGGCTGGCGGACCTCCTGGGCGGGGCGGTCGGCTGCAGCAGGCCGATAGCCGCCGACTACGGGTGGCTGCCGGAGGACCGCTGGATAGGCATATCCGCCAAGAAGATAAGGCCGAACCTATACATGGCCATAGGGATATCCGGCGCGCCGCAGCACATGTCGGGCGTCATGGACTCCAAGTTGATAGTCGCGATCAACAAGGACAAGAACGCCCCCATATTCCAGTACGCGGACTACGGCGTTATCGGCGACCTATACCAGGTCGTCCCCGCACTGATAAAGAGGCTGGAGGAACTGCGCAGGTGACTCCCTGGTACCTCCTCGCGTCCATTCCGGAGATAAAGTATTACCTCTTCGTGGAGGGTCTAGAGCCCCTTCTGTGGATCGAGGTGGCGGTCGCGGCCGCCGTCTGCGCCTACGGATCCTACCGCGCGTTCTCCAGGTGGCTCATGGGTCACCCGATGCCCATGCCGGATCGCCTGGGCGCCAGGCTCGCGAACATCGCGAGGTACACGTTCGCGCAGGTCAAGGTATGGCGCCATCGCCTTCCCGGGCTCCTGCACAGCCTGATATTCTGGGGGACCACGATCCTCCTGATAGGCACGATTCTGGACGCGGTCGAGTCCGAGATCACGCTGAGGTTCATGGGCGAGCGCTTCCTGGTCGGTTCCACGTACCTCTGGTTCAAGCTGGCGATGAACGTCGGCGGGTTGATGCTGATAGCGGGGATAATCCTGGCCTACTACAGGAGGCTGCGCGGGCTGACGCCGAACCTCCCCATGGGCCCGATGGAGCACTACATGTTGCTCAGCCTCCTCGCCATCGCCCTCACCGGGTTCTTCCTGGACTCGGTGAACACCTACGCTTACAGGATGTCCTACATGTATCCGTACGACATAGTCGGCTACTCGCTCGCTTCCCTTTACAGGGACATGGGGATATCCGTCGCCCAGCTGGTGCCGATCTACCGCGCGGTGTGGATCTTCCACATGACGTTGGCGATAATGAGCATAGGCTTCATCCCCTATACGAAGTTCTCCCATATATTCGTCCACGGGGCGCTCAACGTCCTATATTATCGCCTGGATCCGCCCTCGGCCTTCAGGCCTGTCGAGGACCTGGAGGGGAAGGTCGAGAGGGGCGAGGTGATAGGCGCGACCAAGGCCTCCGAGCTGACATGGAAGGAGAGGCTGGACCTCGACGCGTGCGTGAAGTGCGCCAGGTGCACGAACGCCTGCCCGGCGTTCGCCTCCGGAAAGCCGCTGAACCCCATGTTGCTGATCCAGGCGGCGAAGGGGGCCGTCCACGCCGGGCCCTCCTCGCCCTTGGTCTCCGAGGGGCCTTTGGCGCCCGAGGTCTACTGGAGCTGCACGACGTGCGGCGCGTGCGTCCGCGAGTGCCCAGCGATGATCCATCACGTGGAGCTGATACTCGACGTGCGGCGCGGTATGGTGTCCACCGGCGGCCCGGTCCCCGAGGGCCTCTCCCAGGCGCTCTACAACATCATGAGGCTCGGCAACCCCTTCGGCTTCGACCCCGATGAGCGCGTGAGGTGGATGGAGAAGGTCTCCGCCGAGATCGGGGTGCCCTTCGCCGAGCCCGGGGAGGAATACGATTACCTCTACTGGGTGGGGTGCAACACCGCGTTCGACCCGAACCTGAGGCCGGTGGCGGAGTCCCTCCTCAGGCTCCTCAGGAGGGCGGGCGTCAAGGTCGCGCTCCTTAGGGAGGAGATGTGCTGCGGCGAGCCGGCCAGGAGGATAGGTGACGAATACCTGTTCTCCGAGAACGCCAAGGCGGTCGCGGGGGTGCTCTCGAAGTACAGGTTCAGGTCGTTGCTCGTCAGCTGCCCCCACGGGTACAACAACTTCAAGAACGAGATGCCCCTGTACGGGGTGAAGTTCGACGTGGTCCACCACGCGCAGTTGCTGTCGAAGCTCGTCGCGGAGGGGAGGATAAGGCCGGCCGACGCGTCCGGCCTCCGCGTCACGTTCCACGATCCGTGCTATCTGGCCAGGTGGAACGGCGTGTTGGAGGAGCCGCGCAGCCTGATAAGGGCCACGGGGGCCGAGCTGGTCGAGATGGTCAGGCACGGCGCAGATACGTTCTGTTGTGGAGGCGGCGGGGCGCAGTTCTTCTTCGATATAAAGATCGGCGAGAGGGTGAGCAAGCTCAGGGCTGCCCAGGCGGCTTGGACCGGCGCGAAGAAGGTCGTCGTCGCCTGCCCCTTCTGCAACGCCATGCTCAGATCGGAGGCGCAGTCCTTCGGCTTCGAGGTGATAGACGTGGCCCAGCTCCTGGAGGGCGGCTCCCAGCGACCTTAACCGGGCGGCTCTTCCTTCAGCCTTTTCTTGGCCAGCGCGATCGCGGCCGCCCTCCTCACGCTGGAGTACTTCCTGGCCCACCTGGGCAACACGCCCCTCGTCCTCAGCCCTTCGATGGCCCTGGCCAGCTCGCCGACGTCCATCCCCAGCTTCTCCGCCGCCTCCAGCATGTCGTTGGTGCCTGCGATCGCCCTCAGGATCTCCGCGTCCCCCTCCGTCACCTCGACGTCCGCCGCCATATAGGAAATGATGTCCTCCGCCACGTCCTCCACGACCTCCCTGACGATCGCCTCGAGTTCCTCCTGATCCACCAGGAAGAGGTCGGACATCTTGAGGACCTCCACGCCCAGCTTCCGGGCGAGGACCTCCGCGGCCGAGTCCGAGAACCCCTTGCACACGACCAGCGGCCTCGCGTCGACGAGCTTAGCGTTCACGTACGCCTGCCTCACGCCCCCCACGTCCAGCCCGCCAGCCTTGACCTCGACCGCGTAGAGCTGCCCCTCCCTCTCCGCCAAGATATCTATCTCGCCCGCCTCCACGCCGTCTATCAAAACGCGCTCGTGTTCCCTCAGCACCTTGAACCCCGCCTCCTCTAGGATCCGCGCCGCTATCCTCTCGCTGCTCCTCCACCTCCTTTCGCCTGAGGTCAACGAACGTCGATCCGCGGGGCTAGTATAAATACGCGTGCCCAGCCTCGCCCACCCTGCGGGCGACCTCCAACGCCTTCCTCGCGGCCTCAACGGCGCTCCTCCCCAGGAAGTAAACTATGGGTTCCACCCCCGGTCCGCCCCTGTCGACGAGCACGTCGGGCTCCACGGCGATTTCCCCGTCGGCATCCTGCACCCGGAGCCCCATCTCGGTCGCCGCCCTCAGGATGGCCTCGTTGTAGCGGGCCGCCACGGCGGCCCTAGGGAACCCCCATCTGCTGGCGGCCCAGAGGGCGACCTTGGCCGTGTGCACGCTGCCGCCGTACGACGGCCTTCCGACGGCCACGGCGCGCGTCCCCACCCTGACTATGCGCCCCGGAACTCCGATCACCTGTTCTACCGTCAAAGCCCCTGGAGGGGCCAGCGCCACGTTCATGCCCACCTCCGGAATCATCAGGTAGGCGTATGGGCTCTCCAGCACCATAGAGAGGGCGTTCTCCACGTCCTCCACGTACTGATCGCGACCCCCCTTGAGCACGTCCTGGCAGAGGGAGCAATCATCCGGGACGCCGCGATCTATCCGCCTGTGGAAGGCGCACAGCGAACCTCCGCTCAACACGGACGCCACTATCGAGTTCATGGCGGACAGGTGCTCCCAGTACCCCCTGGCGGCGGCGTCCGCCAGCGCGCTGGCCATCGCCTCGGCCGCCCCCCGAGGTATCCCCATCGATTCAAGGGCCGCCATCGCCTCCTCCGCCTCGGCCGCGTACTTCTTCACCATCGGCTGAGTGACGCCGAGCCTCCTCGCGGCCTCGCTTTGGCTCATGCCGTCCCCCAGGAGCTTCGCTGCGGCCAGCGCCCTGAGCCTCGGTATCAGGTGTTTCGCGGCGAGCTCGAATGGGGTCACGAGCCTTTTATGACTTGGTTGGCTATAAACTATAACTTTGTTTTAGATTGGAGATCGCAAAAATAACAATTTATTTAACGTAGTCGCAGGGGGCGAGGCCTCAGATGGAGGCGGCGCCCGGCTCGACGGTATGGATTTATATTAAACGCGCGGGGTGGGTGCCCATGGGGAAGCGGCGCATAGTGATAGTGCCGCCGGCCCACTTCGGCGTCATGGGCGTCCTCCTCCTGCTCCTCGCGCCGTTCCTCTTCGGGATCGTCCTCCCAGCGGCCCTCGAGGCCGCCCTCGGCCCCCTGGGCATGCCCAACGTCGTTCCCTTCGTCCTCGCGCTGATGGCGCTCTCGCCCTTCCTGGGGTTCGTGAACGTGGTGCTGAGGCGCCGCGAGGTCCACGTGCGAGTGCTGGACGTGGGGTACATCAGCCTCTTCGGGATCCCCGTACCGGTGGCCAGGCCCCGCGAGGCCACCTTCGAGTCGCTCCTGGCGATCAACGTGGGCGGGGCGCTCGTGCCGCTCCTGATAGCGGCCCTCATGACGGCCGCCGAGGCCCTGGCGCCCAGGTCGCTCGAGCTGCTGTCCGCGACGGCCGCGACGACCGTGCTCACGCTGGCCGCCACCTACAAGTTCTCCAGGGTCGTCGAGGGCATCGGAATAGTGGTGCCGGCCTTCCTGCCGCCGGCCGTCGCGCTCCTTACCTCCGTGGCGCTGGCGCTGCCGCTGGGCCTCCTGCAATACATCCCGGCGCTATCCTACGAGGGCGCCGTCTACGGCACCCTGATCGGGGCGGACGTGCTGAACCTCCTCAGCAGGTGGGACGATATAACCGCGTGGCTCGTGAGCATAGGAGGGGCCGGGACGTTCGACGGCATATTCGTGAGCGGGGTGCTCTCCATGGTCCTCTCGGCCCTCCTCGTTTAATAAATACAATATATAGTTAGGGGTTGGGGTCCCGCCTCCAACGCTAATAATGCCCCATGCCGCGTCCGTCAGGTGCGCGGGTACATCTACGTGGCGCTGTCCTTCGCGTCCTTCTTCCTCAGCTATTACTCGAGGCTGGCGTGGAGCGTGCTCTCCACGTACTCCTCGCTCAGGCCCACCCCCTACGAGGACGGCATTGTATTCTCGATCTTCTTCGCCGCCTACATAGCCGTCCAGGTGCCCGCGGGGCTCGTCTCGGACGCCGTGGGACCGAAGAAGGTGCTCGTGGCGGCGCTCCTCGGGCTGGCGGCCTCCTCCATCATGAGCGGCGCGGTCCCCTCCATGTTCCTGGAGTACGTGGGCAGCGCCCTCATGGGGTTCAGCGCCGGCTGGATCTACCCGACCACGATAAAGCTCCTCTCGACGAACTTCGAGGGGAGGGAGCTTGCGCGGGCCATGGGCTACTACACCCTGGCCTGGCCCGTCTCGATAATCCTGCTGGGCGTCGGCCTGCCGGCCGTTGCCGAGGACCTGGGGTGGAGGTGGGGCTACTACCTGATAGGCCTGGCGTCGCTCGCCGTGTCCCTGGCCTGCGCCGTCCTCCTGAGCGAGGGCGGAAGGGGCGGCAGGGGGTTGGACCTGAGGGTCCTGGCGGACAGGAACGTCGCCCTCCTCTCAGCCGGGGGCTTCCTCTTCTACTACGCCTACTGGGCCTTCGCGTTCTACGCGTACGATTATTTGAGATCGATCGGCCTATCGGGGGTCCTGGCCGGCGATATATACTCGATGACGGCGGTCGCGGGCCTCGCCTCCACGGTCATCACGGGCTATCTGATAGGCAGGATGGGCCTCTGGCGCACCTTCCTGATCGCCATACCCGTCTATGGCCTGACGATAGTGGGGTTCGCCCTCCTCAGGGCCCCCGCCTGGCTTGCCGCGGTCGCCCTGATAATGGGGTTCTTCAGGTTCATGATGACGCCGGCCAACTCGACGCTCGCCGGCGTCCTGGGAGGTCCTGGGAGATCCGGTAGCGTGACCGGCGCGGCCAACTTCTTCTGGCAGCTGAGCGGCGTGGTTGCTGGGTACGTATCCCCCCTGATCTTCACCTCCATGGGCTTCGCCTCCCTCTGGTACGCGATGTCGATAATGGTCTTCGTATCCCTATTGCCCTATTCGATGCTCAGGGGCGCCATGGGCCTCCCGGCCGTGAGAGGGCCCGAGGCGCCCCAGTACCCACACGATTAGTTGCTCGGCCTTGGCCAGGGCCCTGGCCGCCGCCACCCTGTTCGAGGGGGAGTCTTCCGCCCACTCCGCGCTGTAGGAGTCGAGCTCCAGGGCGGCGCGGGCTATCGGCGAGACGTCGTACTTGTCGCCGAGCGCCTTCAGCACCTCCTCGAGGGTCCTCCCCTCCGCGCGAATCCCGGATTCCTCCAGGAGGGCGCCGAGCGCGTCCAAGGCCGCCTGCTGCGCCGCGAGGCACGCCAATGCGAACCTCCCCTCGGCCAGGCTACGCCTGGCAGCCTCGAAGTCCCGGAGCGCTAACTCGATCCTCCCGCTGCGCTTGGTCACGCCGCGCGGCGCCCTCCCGGGGTTAAAAACGTGCCGTGCGGCTCTGGAGGGTCCACCTGAGGTACGACATCGGGTGCCTCACCGCTAGGCTGGTGCCCGTCGTGCACGCTATCCAGCACCCGCCGCAGCTCCTGACCCTCTCCACCGCCTCCGGCGGGGGCCTGGAGAGCATCTCCAATATGTCCCCCTCCAGCACGTTCCCCAGGGTTATATCCGTCCTGGCCCCGCAAGCCAGGAGCTGCCCCATGGGGTCCACCGCGAAGTACAGCTCCATCGCGTCGCAGATCTTCGGGGCCCTCCCGTCCAAGTAATCCGGTATGCCCTCCAGGAACTGCCTGGGGACGAGGACGTCCACGCCGGAGCCCCTCATCTCCTTCAGGCGGGATATCAGCCTGCGCACGCCGTCACCCGAGGGCCCCTGGGGGGGCATGACCGCCTGCACTATCACGTAGTCGTAGAGGCCGCGCAGGTCATCCAGCGCGCGCCCTATGTCGTCGGCGTTCGAGGGCATGACGACGGAGCTTATTCCCACCCTCGCCCCGGAGTCCTTCAATGCCTTCATGGCCCTCCTGGCGCGCGCGTAAGTGCCCCTGGCCCCCCTTATCTCGTCGTGGACGTCCTCCGATCCATCGATGGATATCGTCACGTAATCGAAGGAATCGGCGATCCTCGCCGCCCTCCTCTCGTCGATGACAGTCCCGTTCGTGTTGACGCCGGTGACGCATCCCAGCTCCCTCGAGAGGGAGCCGAGTTCCTCCATGTCCTGCCGCAGGAAGGGCTCTCCCCCGCTGAAGTCCAGCGCGGGGACGCCCGTGGCGCATATCCTGCGCACCACTTCCTTGGCCCTGGGGGGGTCGAGCTCCGGGCTGTCATCCCTCCTTATGAAGCAGAACTTGCACCTGAGGTTGCATCTGTAGGTCACGAAGTAGGACGCGAACATGGGCGCGGGGGTACGCCCGATCCTGTGCCCCAAATACATCCTGGCGGCCCTCAGCCAGCTTCGGGGTCCGCCGGGCGCCTGCACACGCGCGCTTCCCCCCGGCGGAATAAAAATTTTGGGAGCGGATCACGCCCTAGTGGCGGTCCAGGACCTGGACCCCATCAACAACCTCCCGAGCGCGAGCCAGGCGGCCAACGCGTAGATCATGGAGA
>CAYFJD010000009.1:0-14640 GCA_964343285.1 uncultured Nitrososphaerales archaeon | reverse complement strand
AAGCGCCCGATAACCCCGGCGCTCAGGTGGTTCTACGAGGGGAGGAAGAGGGACATCCCTGAGGGGCCGCCTGGCGGAGGCGTGGAGGGTCCTCCAGGCTGCGTAGGCTGCTTGGATACCCAGAGCGGGAAGATAGAGTTCGAGTCCAACAGCCTGAAGAGGTTCGACCCGAACGATCCCGAGAGGCCGCCCGTGCCGCACTACATACCTCCTTGGGAGGGGCCCAACACCCCGCACGCCATCAAGTACCCGTTGCAGCTGATATCGCCCCACGCCAGGTACAGCTTCCACACCCAATACGACGCGAAGGACACGTGGGTGGACGAGATACCGGAGCACAGGAGGAGGGGGCCGGACGGCTACTTCTACAGGGTCATTAGGATCAACCCGGCCGACGCGGCGCCGAGGGGGATAAGGGACGGCGACCTGGTCAAGGTCTACAACGACAGGGGCGCCGTCATATGCATAGCCGAGGTCACCGAGAGGATAAGGCCGGGGACCGTGCACTGCTACCAGGCGTCGGCCGCGTACGATCCGATAGGCGAGCCGGGCGAGTCCCCCG
The DNA here is from genome assembly GCA_964343285.1 of uncultured Nitrososphaerales archaeon. Classification (GTDB taxonomy): domain Archaea; phylum Thermoproteota; class Nitrososphaeria; order Conexivisphaerales; family Conexivisphaeraceae; genus Conexivisphaera. The sequence continues at coordinate 14,078 of CAYFJD010000009.1, read as the reverse complement.
ACAGGGGAGGCGCGATAAACCTGCTCACGCCGCACAGGTTCCTCTCGAAGAACGCCAACGGGATGGCCCCCAACAGCGCCATGGTCGAGGTCGAGAAGTGGGAGGGATCCTAGATGACCCGCTACGGAATGGTGATAGACGTATCGAAGTGCAACGCGTGCTACAACTGCTTCTCCGCCTGCAAGGACGAGTTCTGGGAGAACGACTACCCGCCATACTCCAGGGCCCAGCCGATGTTCGGCCAGCAGTGGGTAAAGCTGGTCAAGCGGGAGAGGGGGCACTTCCCCTTCATAGACGTGGCCTACGTGCCGGTCATGTGCCAGATGTGCAGGGACCCGCCCTGCGTCAAGGCGGCCAAGGACGGCGCGGTCTACGTGAGGGAGGACGGGATAGTCATAATAGATCCGGAGAAGTCCAGGGGGCAGAGGCAGATAGTCGACTCCTGCCCCTACGGGGCCATATTCTGGAACGAGGAGCTCCAGATACCCCAGAAGTGCACGTTCTGCGCCCACCTCCTCGACCAGGGATGGAAGAGGCCGCGCTGCGTCGAGGCCTGCCCGGTCGACGCCATGATATTCGGGGACCTCGACGACCCGAACAGCGAGGTGGCAAGGCTGTGGGAGAGGGCGGAGGTCCTCTCGCCCGAACAGGCCACCAAGGACCTGCTCTCGCCGCCTGGCGAGGACAAATATGGAGTATCCGTCAAGTACATAGGCCTGCCGAGGCCGACCATCGGCGGCTCCGTGATCTTCGCTGACACGGGCGAGTGCGCCGAGGGCGTGACGGTAAGCGTCGTGGAGGGCGACAGGATCGTCGCATCGGCGAGGACGAACGCGTTCGGCGACTTCATGATAAGCGGGCTTGAGCTGAACAAGAAATACGTGGTGCACTTCGAATATCCCGGCTACGCCCCCAAGGATTTGGAGGCGACCACGAGCGGGGACGTCAACCTTGGGGAGGTGAGGCTGGAGAGGAGGTGATGGCATGTCCAAGCTAGTCTCGTCCGAGTTCCAGAGCTGGGAGTCGCTGTACTGGCCGGAGGGCATCCCCAGGTACGTGGACGTCTCTCTTCCCCCCGCGGACTCCGTGCTCAAGGGGAGCGGCAGCTGGCGGTACGACGCGAGTGGGCGCTCCACCGGGTGGGACGCCGTATCCGCCGCCGTTCAGGAACTCAAATCCAAGGTGGAGGGCGCGGGGCGCCGCTGCATCACGCTCAGGGGCGACGACCTATCCGTGGGCATCATCGGGGAGCTGCTGGTGCTATCGCGCGCGGCGTCCGTCGAGCTCGCGCGCGGCGTCCGTCCATCATGCCGCCTATCCGCCTCGGTCTCGGTACAGGGCCGCCTCTCCATCTCGCTCGCGGAGGAGGGGGAGGACTCCTGGTCGCCTCCGTCCCAGCAGACGTCCTACCTCTCGATAGCCCTCGAGGGCCGCCGCGTCGTCTACTCGGCGGAGGCCCTGTGGGGCGCCGCCAAGTCCCTGGCGGCATTCCTCGACTTGAGATCCGAGGACGGCATCGCGGTGATCGGGGATCACCTGGGCGAGTTTGAGCTGTCCGCGTCGGCTCTCTCCATAGCGGCGGGCGTCCGCGTCGCGTACTCGAGGGAGGGGGCCCCGGCGGGCGGGTACAGCGCCGCGTTCCTCGGATCTTCCGCCGTCGGCTCCATAGACGGCAGGTTGCCCAGGGGCCTGTCGTTCGTCGGCGTCGAGGGCCCGCTCAGCGCCGACTTCACTAGGAAGCTGGAGAAGGCGCTCGGCTACCCCGTGCTCCAAATGTACGGCGTATCCGGCAGGGGAATACTCTTCTCCAACCCGAGGGATTTCAACGTCCACGGGTCCGTGGGCATATCCATAACGAACGTGGACGCGATAATTTCGGAGATACTGGAGGCCAGCTGGTACAGGGGCCGCCGCCTCCTGGGGCCCGGCGAGGAGGGCGAGTTGGCGGTGAAGGCGCCCTTCATAGACGTATCGTTCAACGCCGGCGATCCGAGGCAGCGCCCGATACAGGTCAGGGTGTCAGGGAAGAACCAGCAATGGCTCGGGGTGGGCGTGACTGGCAAGATGGACGAGAACGGCTACTTCTACCTCGGCGGGAGGTCGTTCGTGTAGGAGGCGATCGGGATGGACGTGCTCTTCGTGACCCTCCTGGTCCTCCACGTGGTGGCTGCCGCCGTCTGGGTGGGCGGCAACACCGTGATAGAGTTCGTCTTCCAGCGCGAGCTCAACGCGATCAACTCGGCCCAGGCCGGGCTCATCTCCAAGAACGCCGAGAACGCCTTCACGTACATGGCGTGGGGGGCCCTAGCCACGATGACCGTCACGGGGTTGATAATGACCACCATGCCGGAGATAGACATCCTGCCATCCCACATCTATAAGCTCTACACGATAGATCCTGCGGCCGGCACCCCGGGCTACTCCGGGCCCTTCCTCCTGGCGAGCATGATCCTGACGCTCGTGGCGCTGGTCAACGCCTCGCTGCTCACCTGGTACTTCCCGCCTCGCCTGAAGCTCCAGAGGTACTCCGAGGATCCGGTGTTCCGCAGCAGGGTCCTCCTCTCGATGCAGATACAGAACAGGATAGCCGTCGTAATAGTGATCCTGATGGCGGTCTACGCGACGCTCGTGGAGGCCCCGGCGCTCATGCACCTGGTCTCGGTGATGGCAGCATGAGCTCGCGCGCCGGACTCGTCCTCCAGCTGGCATCGGGCGAGGGCGGCAGGCGCTACCTCGAGCTCGGGCCGGACGAGCTGCGGGGGATAGCGGCAGTCCTGGAGAGGCTCCTCCGCGCCTCCGGGGTGGGGCGCGGCCACAGACTGTTGGCCTACGACTTCAGCACCTCCCTGAACGTGTTGGCACTCACCAGGGCGTACGCACCGGGGCTGGAGGTCGGGGCGTGCGATTCGATCGGTTGCTCGGTGATATCGCTCGACGGGCTGCCGTCGCTCGCGTCGCGCACGGCCTACTTCTACAAGCTCCTCAGGCCGGACTTCCTAATGGTGCGCAGGGAACTCCTCGCGCCGCTTCGCTCCAAGATGGAGGGCTCGGGCCTCGGCCCGACGATAATCGTATCGTCCCAACCGGAGCCGGCGGAGGCGCCGGGGGCATCCTCGACCAGGACGCTCTACGTCCTAGAGGAGGCGCTCTTCATGGCGCTGTTGTCGGGCGACCGCATTACGTACGTGGACGATCTCTACGATTATAGGTGCGAGGGAGGCGTGTTGGCCGTCAGGCCGCGCTTCGCGCGCGGCCTGGGGTTCGCCCGCACGTCCATCCGTTGCGCGGAGCAGGAGGTGCGCGCTGTATGATGGCGGGCGACGAGTACTACTCTAAGGTAGAGACCCTGCCCTACGCCGAGCTCGAGGAGATCCAGCTGAGGAAGCTGAAGGCCATGTTGCACTACGCGTACGAGAACTCCCCATTCCACCGCAGGAGGTGGAAGGCGGCCGGCGTCACGCCCGACGACATCAACAGCGTCGACGAGTTCAGGAAGAGGATACCCGTCTACACGAAGGACGACCTGAGGAGGGAGATGTCTGCGGAGAACGTGGACTACCTGATGGGCTCCTCCCAGCCCGTCTCCCTTTACTCCCTCACGTCCGGCACAACTGGCATAAACGCCCTCCTGGCGCTCAATTACGCGTTCCTGGAAGAAATCGTTGAGAACCTCTTCATGCGCCAATTCTGGATGGCGAAGCTCAGGCCCGGCATGAGCGCCTTCCAGGTGTTAGCGGGCTGGCACTTCTTGGGGCTCGTGACGAACATGGTCTTCTCGCGCATGGGCGTGAGGGCAGTGGCCCCCTGGGGCACCTCCATCCATAACTACGTAGGTAATTTCGTGGACGCGGTCCTCGAGAAAAGGCCCGAGTACTTCATGGGCATGCCCTGGATGGTGGAGGCCATGATCGAGGAGGGCAGGAGGCGCGGCTTGGAGCCGCGCGAGCTCTTCAGGGGCGTCAGGTACATGCAGCTGGCCGGGGAGCCCGTAACGCCCGGCATGGCGAGGAAGATCCTGGACGAGACCGACGTGGAGGACGTGTTCAACGCCGGCGGGAACAGCGACGGCATATGGGGTAGCTCCGACTGCAAGTACCACCATGGGATACACGTGTGGATGGACGTGAACCTCCTGGAGGTGGTGGATCCGAAGACGGGCGAACCGCTCGAGTACGGCGAGAGGGGGAGATGGGTGTCCACCCTGCTCATACCAGGGGGTCCGGCCGTCGTGAGGTACCTGGGCGACGACCTGGTGAAGGTGGAGAAGGAGAAGTGCGAGTGCGGGAGGACCCACTACCTGGTCCAGATATACGACAGGGTGGACAACGCGTTCGTCAAGGGGGGCAGGTATTTGACCCCCTACGACATCTCGCTCGCGATAGAGGAGGTCTGCGGGTACAGGCCCTTCACGATCCTGGAGCCGGAGTCGTCCGGGGATCGCCTGAGGCTGCTGGTGGCGAGGAGCGGCGATAATGATCCGTGCTCGAAATCGGCGGATGAAATTGATAAGGAGCTCCGCAGGAGGTACGGCGTGGGGGCTGACGTCATGTGGGTCGACGCGAGGGAGCTGCCGTTCTCCTATAGGAAGTTGATCAGGGTATACCGCGAGGGAGGAGGTGTCGCGTCATGACCAGCTTCCCCCTCCTGCTTACAGCGCTCACGCTCAGGGTCTTCTTCCTGGTGTTATTCACCGGCGCGTACATATGGCTCTCCGCCGCCTTCCTGACGGGTATAGACAGGGTTCCCCCGCCCCAGAGGGTAAAGATAACTAGGGCCGTCACCTCGCGCATGCTCCTCGTCACGTGGATATTCCTGCTGTTCGCGATCGTGGGCGGGGCCCTGACCGCCTACGTCACCGAGCCCGGGCTGATAGCCGAGGCGACGAACTTATCGGCGCTCACGGCCGTGCTCAGCACACCTCACGGTGTTATATTAGCGCTCGAGGTAGCGGTCACGCTCCTGATGGTCGTGATCAACGCCCTGATGCAGTTCGTGTTCTTACCGCGCATGTCCATACAGATCGAGGAGGTCGAGTCGCCTAACAAGGGGCTTAAGTGGTTGACCTCGAGGAACACCTCGAGGGCCCTCGGCGCCATAAGGGCGATAGCTTATTTGAGCCTGGCCAACATAACCGTCGGCGCGGTGGCCATAGTGCTGGGAGTACTATACTCTCATATATAAATTTATTTTATAACTGATTTCACGATTTCTAAGAATTCCTCATCCGTTATGTTCGATTTCTTCTCCTCCGCGCGCTCCTTAACCCTCCTTAATATCTCCTCCATCTGCTCCTTGGTGGCGCTGATACCGAGCTCGCCCAGCTTCCACTCTATCGTGTGCAGGCCCGACTTCTTACCGAGGAAGACGCCGTGCCTATTGCCGACGAGCTCCGGTAGGTAGGGCTCCGATCCCAGGTGGTACTTCAGCCAGCCGGCGATGGAGATGCCGGCCTCCCTCGTGAAGACCCTGTCGCCCACCACTGGTTTGTTGGGCGCCACCTTGAAGTTGCTGTAGCGCTGGACGAGCTCGGATAGCTCCTTGAGGGCCTCGAACTTTATGTCGACGTCGACCCCGTAGAGCAACCGCAGGGCCAGCGCCACCTCCTCGAAGCTGGCGTTCCCCGCCCTCTCCCCTATCCCGTTGACCGACGTGTGGACTACCGATGCGCCGTTCGCGAGCCCCGCTATGGCAGTCGCCACCGCGAGCCCGAAGTCGTTGTGGGTGTGCACCTCTATGGTCTGCGGTATCGAGCGCCTGATGACCGATACCAATTTCCCGTACGCCTCGGGCGACGTACAGCCGAACGTGTCCGCCAGGACCACGGAGTCGGGATGGACCGCCTCGTCCACCTCCCTGAACAGCCTGAGCAGGAACTCCGGATCGGCCCTCGTCGAGTCGACGCCGAAGAGCGCGACCCACAGCCCATGGTCCTTCGCGTAACCGATGACGTCGATGGACTTTTCTACGACCTGATCGTAGGTCCAGCCGAACTGCCGCAGCTTCGGTATCCCCACTGGCGCCTCGGTTATCACGCCCGATACGTCCGCCCTGAGCGCGGCGTCCACGTCTTCCCTCAGCATCCTCGAGAAGGCGATGACCTTGGCCTTCAGCCCCAGGTGCGCGATCTCGCGGACGGCCTCGAAGTCCTCCCTCGAGACGACGGGCATCCCAGCCTCTATCCTCTGGACGCCAATTTCATCTAATTTTCTAGCAATTTCTATTTTTTCATTTTTTCTGAAGACGACCCCCGGCGTCTGCTCGCCATCCCTCAGCGTCACGTCGTGGAACACGACCTTGTCAGGGAAGTGGTAGCGCGATAAGACCTCCCGGTCGTAGTTGAAGTGGCTCACCCAGTACTTGTCCGAAACCCACCTTCCGCGCTCGAAGGACTCGCCGTCCAGGTCAAACCCATCCGCGCGCATGGCTCCTCTGCGGCGTCAACCAAGATAACCTTTCCGTCATCTGAATATGGACGGATAAGCCGCTCCCTCACATGGCGGGTAGTCCCCTCTCATACCTCGGCCAATTATAGCGGATGGGGGCCCGCGCGCACTACTTTAGCGTTCGTATCTTCGATGACTGCCGGCTTCCTACCCTCGGAGGAACCGAGCCCTGGATCGGGGCGACAGCGCGTATGGGCGGGAGACCCATATCCCCAGCTGCCTTCCACGAGTGCCATATGGAGCAGGACGGCGTGCGCCTTCTCCTCGCTAGGTATTTGTTCCGCCCGAAGATGGCAGGGGCGCGGATCGCCTCATCGGTTCCCCCAATAAATGGAAGCGAGGGGCAATCCGTGCCTTAATTCGTTACCCGCGATCCAATGCCGCTTCCCCCTAAGCGCTCATTCCATCAGATCCATGATCGCACCTAGGGACTCGGGGATCCCCACGGGTCGTTGGCGGCCGTGGAGCCGAGCGGCTCCCATCTACGGTTGGAGCTCGGAGCGTCGCCCAGCGGGCGCCCGGACGTCCTCGGAAGATGCATGGTCATGGATGTATTAGACTTTTTTTTTAATAGTCGACTTCTTTACTGCCCCTGAACACGACGTCGATCGGACGACCGCAGGGGCTGGGACGCCATGGCACTCGAAGATTTCCAGCGATCGATCGACGCAGAACTCAGTTCGTGATAATATCCCTGAATATGAACCACGTCCCCAGCGCACGCGCACAAATATCCCCAACGGAATCCGACACTTCGCCCTCGACGACCGCGGTGCTCTTCCCTATGTGCACGACTCTCCCTGTCACCTTGAAGGGCTCCTTCAGGAGGGGCTTCACGAAATTCACCTTGAGCTCCAAGGTCGATTGCTCGATGCTCGTGTTCACGCTCATGACGGCGAGACCGAGCACGGTGTCGAGCGCCAGCATCACCACGCCGCCGTGGACGTGCGGCCTGCCGCGCCTGCCGGACGCCATGTGGCTGAAGGGGAACTCCATGCTGGCGTATCCGTCGCCGACCTCGGTTATCCTGAAACCCAGAATTCTATATAGCCCGGTCTCCTCCGCGAAGTACCTGTCCACCTCGTCGGCGACGTTCTTGCCCTCGGACCTCCAGCGCTCGAAAAGTTGCCTGAACCCCCCTGCCCTCCTGACCTCGTCGTCGAACATGTCGTCACCTCGGGCGTCGGCCGTTGGGCGCGCGACGCATGCCCATAAATAATATTTGTCGGCATCGCGGGAGCTGCTCGATGTTCTTCGAGGACTTCGAGTTGGGGCGCGAGTACGTAACCTACGGCAGGACGATAACCGAGGCGGACTTGGTGGTATTCGCGTCCATGACGGGCGCCGTGAACCCTCTCTTCCTGGACGAAGAGTACGCCAAGCGCACGAGGTTCGGGGGCAGGATAGCGCCGGGCCTGCTCACAATGAGCACGGTGCTCGGGCTCATATACCAGCTGCCGCAGGGCTTCTTCACGGAGGGCTTCGTGGCGCTTCTGGAGGCCCGCGGTTCCTTCCTGAGGCCCGTGAAGCCGGGCGACACCATAAGTTCAAAGGTCAAAGTCGCGGAGAAGAAGGAGGTGAGCGGCGGAAGGGGCGTGGTCGTGTTATCGTTCGAGGCCTTCAACCAGAGGGGGGAGAAGGTATCGGAGGGCGAGTTCCGCGTGATGGTCTCCAAGCGCGAGGGCGCGGATCGCGCAGACTCCTCCGGAAAACGTTAAGTTCTCGACCCTAGGATCCAACCGCAATGAAGCTGGTGACGTACCGCAACCCCTACACCATGGAGGATAGATCCGGGGTTCTCTACGGCGACTACGTGATAGACCTGAACTCCTCCTACGCCTCCCTCCTGTACAAGGAGGGTATAACGGAGGGCGCGTACAGGATCGCCGACGGCCTCCTCCCCAAGAGCCTGCTAGACGTGCTCAGGGGGGGCCATCGTTCCCTGGACGCGGCCCGCGAGGCGCTCGAGTTCGCCTCCAAGGTGCTCGATTCCGGCGGACAGGTCGAGGGGCCGCGCGGCGAGAGGGCCTCCTTCCGCCTAAGTGAGGTCAAGCTGAGGGCGCCGCTCAGGCCCGGCAAGATAATACACACGGCCGGCAACTTCAGGGAGCACGCGAGGGAGGCCCAGAAGGCCGGCTGGGAGTTCCCGATCCCCCAGTGGATATCTTTCCTGAAGAACCCCGACGCGGTGATAGGCCCGGAGGACCCAGTCATCTATCCCAGCTACACGAAGGAACTCGACTACGAGCTCGAGATGGGGATAATAATAGGTAAGAAATGCAAAGAGGTCACCCCGGAGGAGGCCATGGATTGCGTCGCCGGCTACACGGTCTTCAACGACATAACCGCTAGGGACATACAGAGGATCGAGATGAAGAACGGGCTGTTGAACCTAGGCAAGAACATGGACACGTTCGCGATACTCGGTCCCTGCATAGCGCTGAAGGATGAGATACCGGATCCGCATAACCTGAAGATGGAGTTCAGGGTCAACGGCGAACCCAGGCAGCAGTCCGGCACGTGGAACCTCTCGGTCACGATACCCGAGATCGTCTCGCGCTACTCCGTGATCACGCTATATCCAGGCGACATGATATCCACCGGCACGATATCTGGGGTCGCCGCCTTCAGGGAGGATCCGTTCAAGTATTACTTGAAGCCGGGCGACGTCATAGAGTCCGAGATCGAGAGGATAGGAGTTGTGAGGAACGTGGTGGTGGCGGGGCCGCCAGGCAGGATAAAGCCCCCCGTGAGCGAGTCCAAGTGAACGCTTCATGGCCGAATTTTAATGCCTTATATCGTCCTACTGCGCAGCTACCACGATGAGCTCCGTAGAGGCGCTTTTGGAAGCCATCTCCAAGATGAAGATCTACGACCTGGGCCAGTACTACTTCAACGGCATGCCCGTGCACCCGGAGGATCCTCCATTCCACATGTGGATCTACAGGTATCACGAGAACACAGTCAAGATGTTCGAGAAGGTCGTCCCCGGCCTGGGCTTCGCGGACTCCATGGAGATAGTGATCACGAGCATGCACGCCGGCACGCACTTCGACGCGTTCTGCCACATGTCGAGGAACGGCATGTTGAAGGACGGCGTCAGGGCCGCCGACATCGAGAGGTTCGACGGCTACACGAAGTACGGGGTGGACGAGGCCCCCATCTTCGTGAGGAGGGGGATCCTCATAGATGTCCCGGCTTTCAAGGGTCTGGACATATTGCCTGAGCGCTACGCCATAACGCCGGAGGATCTGGAGGGCGCGCTCAAGTGGGAGGGCGTGGAGATCGGGAAGGGCGATATCGTCCTCATAAGGACCGGGTACTCCAGGTTCTTCCAGAGCGACCCCGACGCCTACCTGCACAAGTTCGCCGGGATGTCCTCCGAGGCCACCCGTTGGGTAGCGGCGAAGGGTCCAAGCCTCGTCGGGATAGATAACCTCGCGTTTGGCGTCCCAAAGCCGTTCGAACAGCACCTGATATTGCTGGTGGACAACGGGATCTACCTCATGAAGAGTCTCTACCTAGAGGAGTTGGCCAAGGATAAGCAGTATCAGTCGCTCGTGGTGGTGGCGCCGCTGAAGATCAAGGGCGCGACCGGGAGCCTGATAAGGCCATTCGCGCTCGCGCCCCGCAAGTAAAATCTCTTTATTGTATATTATGGGTTGGTAATGTTTTTATAAGGCAGCTGGCTCCATCAGCCAGTGAGCTGGCAGGGCGGCGTTCTTCAGGAGCTGGACCTCAGCAAGCTACGTCCCATGAACCTTCCGTTCCACGACAGGCAGGATGGCGTGGAGGAGCTGGCGGCCTCGATAGCCGCCAAGGGGCTCCTGAACCCCCTCATAGTGAGGCCCAAGGACGGATATTATGAGGTCGTGGCCGGCAACAGGCGGCTCGCGGCGCTGAGGATGCTGGGAAGGAGGAAGGCCCCCTGCGTGGTCGTCGACATGGACGATAAATCGGCCTACGAGCTCGCGCTCGTCGAGAACATCCAGAGGAGGAACCTCAACCCCATAGAGGAGGCGATCGCCTTCAAGGCGTACATAGAGAACGGCTATGGGTCCGAGACCGAGCTGGCCAAGAAAATAGGGAAGAGCCAGGAATACGTGAGCAGGAGGCTTCAGTTGCTCAAGTTGCCGCCGAAGGTCCAGGAGGAGGTTATGCGCCGGCGCATAGCGCCCAGCGTCGCGGCGGAGCTCGCGTCGATAGGCGATCCCGAGAAGATAGAGGAGCTGGCCGGCGCAATAGTGGAGAAGGGCCTCAGGCGCGAACACGTGAGGCGCGTCATAAGGGAGGAGAAGGGAGCGTGGAAGGTCGATGATCCCTACGAGCGCAAGCAGAAGCGCATCGAACGCGTGTTGAACAGGTGCATCACGTCCCTGAAGGTCGCGCTCGTGAACATAGACGACGCAATAGAGGACGTGAAGGACGACTGGCTGCTCTACGAGATGCTCATGGAGCACCGCGCGCGCCTCCACGCACAGATAGACGATCTGATCAAGTTGAAGAAGCGCGTCCTGGAGGCGGACGAAGTCGTGGCGTGAACGCAATCACAATATATTACACCTCCGACATCCTTTAGGCGCAATGAGTTGGGGAACCCTCGAGGAGGTTCCGGAGGAGGTTTCTCCCGAGGTCCACAGGAGGAACGTCACACCTCACTGCAACAGGTTCGCCGGCCAGAAGGTGCTGGTGACGGGCGCCGGCCGCGGCCTGGGCAGCCAGATCGCGCTCGCGTTCGCTAAGGAGGGCGCGGACGTAGCCGTGCACTATCACGCGTCGGCGGAGGGCGCGGAGAAGGTCGCCGCAGAGATAAAGGGGATGGGCAGGGACGCCTTCACGGTACAGGCCGACGTCACGAAGTGGGACGACGTGAGGAGGATGGCGGACGAGGTCTGGAGGCGGTGGGGGAGGCTGGACATACTCATCCACCAGGTCGGCGAGATGGTGACGAACCAGATGAGCTGGAGGGAGATGAAGACCGAGGCCGACGTGAGGAAGGCCATAGACGTCGACGCGCTGGGCAGCCTCTTGGTAATACACGAGGTGGGGCGCAGGATGTACGATTTGCAGAAGTATGGGACCATAGTGGCAATGGCGTCGAACGTGCTCACGACCGGTAGCCCGAGGGCGCCGCAGTACGCGGCTGGGAAGTTCGGGGTGGTCGGCGTCGTCAAGTCCTACGCCAACGCCTTCGCCCCCTGGGTCCGCGTGAACGCCGTGGCGCCGGGCTACATAGAGACGGAGGCGACGAAGGCAAGGCCGGATTGGCCTAAGAGGAGGAAGTTCGTGCTGCAGAACACGCCCCTTAAGAGGATCTGCCAGGTGGAGGACGTGATCCCGGTAATAATGTTCCTGGCCTCAGGCGACTCCGGCTTCATAACCGGGCACACGATATACGTAGACGGCGGCTTCACGATGCCGCACTGAAAGCCTCAGCGCCCTTTCCACCGCGGCTTCCTCTTCTCGAGGAACGCCCTAGCACCCTCCTTTTGGTCCTCCGTGGAGAAGCACTTAGCGAAGAGCTCCGATTCTACGCGCATTCCCTCCTCGAACGGCCTCTGGAAGCTCGCGTTCACCGCGCGCTTAGCGAACGATAATATCAGAGGGCTCTTGGATCTGAGCTCATCCAGTATCTGCTTCAGGGCCTCCGCGAAGTTCTCCCGTGGGACGGCCTTGTTGACTATGCCGAGCTCCTCCGCTTCCTTAGCGGTGATCGGCTTCCCCAGGAAGATCATCTCCTTGGCCCGTTTCACGCCCACGTGCCTGGGGAGCCTCTGCGTGCCCCCGGCCCCCGGTATGAGCCCCACGTTCACCTCCGTCTGCCCGATCAGCGCGTCCTCCACCGCTATCGCCATGTCGCTCGCGAGCACGAGCTCGAGGCCTCCGCCGAAGGCGTGCCCGTTGACGGCGGCTATCACCGGCTTGGAGAGGTTCTCTATTTTATCCACCAGGCCCTTCGTCAATTCGAGGTAGGAGCGGGCGTCCTCCTCGTTCATCGAGAGGAACATATTGAGGTCGGCTCCTGCGCAGAACGCCTTATCGCCGGCCCCCGTTATGACGACCGCGAAAACCGTGGGGTCCTTCTCCGCGTCGTCCAGCGCCCTCATGATCTCCTCCTTGGTCCTCGCATCGAGCGCGTTCCTCACGTCCGGCCTGTTGATCGTTATCCACGCGACCCCGTCCTCGACCTTGTACAGGATGTTGGCGTAGCTCATCGAGGTGTAGGAGGAGCGGGGCGATATGGGGATTTCTGTCGCGCTTTCACTTCAGATTTTTATATCTCAACTAAGATAACGTGAGCAGGATGCAAGTACAGGCCGTTGAGGAGGTTGAGCTCGCCAAATATAAATGGGTTGGCGTCTCGATAAAGAGGAAGGAGGACCCAGAGCTCCTGAGGGGAAGGGGGACTTACACCGACGACGTCAGGCTCCCTGGCGCGGTCTACGTGGCGTTCGTCAGGAGCCCCTACGCCCACGCCAGGATAAAGAAGGTGGACGTCTCGAAGGCGCTGAGCCATCCGAAGGTCGTCGGAGTTCTGACGCCCGAGGAGGCCGTTCCCCTCCACTCCTGGATGGAGTTCCCCGGGATGCGCCAGGTGCCCCGCACTTCCCTCGCCGTCGGGAAGGTGAGGTTCCAAGGGGAACCGGTCGTCGCGATAGCGGCGACCGACAGGTACGCGGCCGAGGACGCCGTCCAGCTGGTCGAGGTGGAGTACGAGCCCCTGCCCGTCGTGGTCGACGCGGAGAAGGCCCTGGAGCCCGGGGCCCCCCTGCTCTACGAGGAGTGGGGGGACAACCTGATTTACCATGGGAAGGCCAAGTTCGGGGACGTAGAGGGCGCGTTCGCGCGCGCGGACCTCGTGGTGGAGGGAACTCTGATAAGCAACAGGCATTCGCCGACGCCCATAGAGCCCCGCGCCATAACGGCCTACTACGATGAGGCGAAGGGGATCTTCACGATATGGGCGACGACCCAGTTCCCGCACGTGTTCAAGACTTACGTGTCGCAGGTCCTGGGCTTCCCCGAGAACAAGATCAGGGTGATAGCGAAGAGGGTCGGCGGCGGCTTCGGCCCCAAGTCGCACGTGTACCCGGACGACATAGCGGTGCTGCAGCTGGCCCTCAAGCTGAAGAGGCCCGTCAAGTGGGTCGAGACGAGGACCGAGAACCTGCTGGTCACGGGCCACGCCAGGGATTGGAAGATCTATTACAAGGGAGCGTTCACCAAGGAGGGGAAGCTGCTGGCGGTCAGCATAAAGGGGATCGCGAACTTCGGCGTCTACGGTCCGTTCTGGACCGAGATACAGCCGGCCCTGGTGGCCCAGGCGCAGGCCCCCGGCCCCTACAAGCTGCAGGGTTACGAGTTCGATCTCTACTGCGTGGCGACGAACAAGGCGCCCTACGCCGCGCACAGGGGCTTCGGGAGGCCGACGGGGACCCTGGTCATGGAGCGCATAATGGACAGGGCCGCGCGCATGCTCGGCCTGGATCCCGTCGAGATAAGGAGGCGCAACCTGATAGGGCCCGAGGAGATGCCGTACAGGCAGATAACCAACATAATTTACGACAGCGGCAACTACCCAAGGGCCCTGGAGACGGCGCTCCGCTCCTTCGACTACTGGGGGTGGAGGAAGAA